>NZ_BMOE01000010.1 GCF_014646915.1 Deinococcus aquiradiocola
GTCCGGAAAAGCCTGTCGTTCAGCCGCAAGCAGGCCCATCTGGAGATGCTCGTGTGGCTCTTCATCCACCGCTACAACGCCTCATTACCATGACCCCACGACCGTGCCTGTGCCGGGGGCCGCGCCCGTGCGCGTCACGCGATTCGGGTCGCCAGCCACAGGGCGAGCGGCGCGAGCAGCAGGGCAGGCAGCAGGCTCCCCACCCGCACGCGGCGGTCCTCCATGCCCAGGCCCGCCAGCATCAGGTTCACCGAGATGCCCAGGATCGTCAGGCCGCCCGCGCCCGTCACGAGCAGCACGTACGGGTTGCCGTTCAGCACGGCCGGGTCCGCGCCGTGCAGCAGCACGCCCGCCAGTCCGCCCGACGCGAGCGCGATGCCGCCCTGCACGACCAGGACCGTCACGGCACTGAACCCCACCCCGATCCCGTACACGCCCGCCAGTGCCAGCGCCGAGATGCCGTCCAGCACGCTCTTGAGCACGAAACTGCTGCTGTCCCCCGTCAGGCCGTTCTGAATGCCGCCCACCACCGTGAGCGGCCCGATGCAGAACAGCAGGCTCGCCGCCACGAATCCCTCCGTGAACCGCCCGCCCCCCCGGAACCGCCTGCGGAGCACGTCCCCCAGCCCGGACAGCCGGTCCTCCACCCGCAGCGCCTCACCCAGCACCGCGCCCGCCGCGAGCGCCACCAGCGCCAGGATCACGCCCGGCACGTGCCCGCCCGCCACCCGCCCGAGCGACGACGCCATGCCGAGCCCGATGTACAGCGTCACGAGACTCAGGGTCTGCAGCAGCGTCCGCTGCGTGCGTTCCGGCAGTCGCCCACCCAGCAGCAGGCCCGCCCCGGAGCCGAGCAGCACGGCGGCCACGTTGATGAAGGTGCCGGAAAGCTGGGTCAGGAGGGGCAGACTGGTCACCGGGGAAGTGTAGAGTCTCGGGCGTTCCACCACTCCAGATGAACGTCGAGGCTCGTCAGCCACGCCTCCAGGTCGTTGCCGTAGGTGAACAGGCCGTTCACCACGCGGGCCGCACTCCGCAGGGCGCGCCGCTGCTCTTCGGGTGTCAGGTGGCCTTCCAGCACGGCCTCCGCGTACTCGTCCTCGTCCACCAGCACCGGTACGCCGTCCGGCTGGACGATCACGTCGAGGTACAGGTCGCGCACGGTCCAGACGGTCCCTGCCGCCTGCACGCTCGCCATGTCGAGGTACGCGCGCGAGTGCGGCGGGTGTCCGGGCCGGGGCGTGAAGTGCGTCACCACGAGGTCCAGGTCCGGCAGGACGTGCACCTCCTGCGCGGCCAGGGTCGGGTGGCCCGGCATGGGCCGCTGGACGTGCAGGCCGTGCGCGGTGCGTTCGGCCCGCGCGACGGGGTACGTGTTTAGGCCCGTGATGACGTGCGTCATGGCCGTCAGGTCGAAGGTGCTGATCTTGGGCGCGTGCATCTACAGCCGTCCCAGCCGTTCGGTCAGCAGGGCGTAGAAGCCGTCCGCGTCCACCGTCATGGCGACGTTCGCGTTCGGGGCGTGCCCGGAGAGGTTCCACACGTCGCAGTTCGTGCGGCCGGTGCTGGGGCCGCCGCTCGTGTCCACGTCCACCCACATGGCCTGCGTGCCGAACAGGTGCGGCGCGATCAGGTACGCGCTCGTCAGCGGGTCGTGCAGCGGGCCGCCGTTCCAGCCGTACCGGTCCCGGTGGTGCTCCGCGAAGAACTCCAGCAGGCCCGCCACCACCTCACCGACCGCGCTCGCCCCCTCGCGCCGCGACAGGGCACGGATCGGCGCGATGCGTTCCGGCGTCGCGACCGCCTGATGCGTGGCGTTCAGGCCGAACATCGTGACGGGCACGCCGCTCGAAAAGACGATCTGCGCGGCGTGCGGGTCGCACAGCGCGTTGAACTCGGCGGCGGGCGTCCAGTTGCCGACGTCCACGCTGCCGCCCATCCACACGACCTCCCGCACGAGCGGCACGATGTCCGGCGCGAGCCGGAACGCGAGCGCCACGTTCGTGAGCGGCCCGGTCGGCAGGAGCGTCACCTCGCCCGGCCGCGCCCGCACCGCAGCGATCATGAAGAGCGCCGCGTGCAGGTCTTCCGCCTGCCGGGTGGGGGAGGGCAGCAGCGGCCCGTCCAGCCCGGACTGCCCGTGCACGCTCTCGGCACTCAGGCGCGGCACGAGCAGCGGCCGGTCCGCGCCCGCGTACACCGGCGTGCCCGCACCGACGAGTTCCAGCGTCGTGAGCGCGTTGCGGGTGGTGCGCTCCAGCCCCACGTTCCCGAACGTGGTCGTCACGCCCAGCACCTCCAGTTCAGGCGAGGCGTGCGCCAGCAGGATGTTCACGGCGTCGTCGTGGCCGGGGTCTCCGTCGAGGATCACGGGGCGGGCAGCACTCACAGTCATGCCGCCAGTGTAGTGAAGGTCCGCCTCGCGGGAGGGGGGTTTTGACAGTGCCCGGAACGCGTGCTACTATCCATGCCGCTGAGAGCGCAGCCCACGCGGCCCGCCCGGCGGAAAGCCCACCCGTTCCCGGTACAGACTCGTAGCTCAGGGGTAGAGCACTACATTGACACTGTAGGGGTCAGGAGTTCAAATCTCCTCGAGTCTACCACACTAACTCCCTCTCAGAGGGAGTTTTTTCATTCCTGGCTGCCGGGCGCGATACCTGGCGCACGCTGCTGTCATGTCGGCCCGTACACTGGGGGAGTCTCGCCGTCGTCCCGACGTGCCCGTTCTTCTCCCGCGTCCTCCTGTAGAGACGGTCCGCCCGTCGCCGGAACGTTGTCCCGGCCCTGCCGTACTGCGTTCCGGCCCGCCCGAGAGTCGAGTGTGTGGGAGTCGTGCATGAAACAACTGTCGCTGGGCCTCCTGGCCCTGATGTCCACCTGCGCTCAGCGGCCCGCGCCGCCCGTGCCGGTCAGTGTGCCGCAGGGCACGTCCGTGTCGTCTGCCGCGCTGGTCGGCAGTTACGCCGTGCAGAGCCGCGTCCCGAATTTCACGCAGCCGGTGTACGACCGCCTGCGGTACACGCCCAGGGCCTCCACCCTGCGCGGGTACGAGGGCTGGGACGTGCTGCGCGACGAGCAGCCGCTCACGGCGGGTGCGCCGGGCCGCTCCTCCGTGCTGGAGGTCCGGCTGAACCGTCCGGCGCGGGCCGCCGTGATCGTGCGGACCGCGCGCCCGCCCCGCTGGGCGCGTGACTGGAAGGTCGGGACGCCCGTCGTGCTGGACGGGGAGGCGTACCTGACGTACGTGCGGGACGTGCCCGCCGGGTGGTTGCGCGTGGACGCCAGTGCCGACCCGCAGTCCGGACCCGGCCGCTCTCCCTGGCTGCTGCTGGCCGAGGCGGGCGGAATGCCGTCGCCCGCCCCGCGCGTCCCGCCGGGCCGGACGCTGCCCGCCCCGAACGCACCTTGCCCCGGGTGGGTGCACGACGCGTACCGCGCGACCGGCCCGGACGGGAAGACGTACCCGACGTGGCACCCGCAGATCGACCCGGTGTACTGGTGCACCTTCGGGCACGAGCATGGCAGCCAGCCGCCTGCCGGGGTCACGCCGCTGTATGGGTATGTGGCGGCGCGGCACGGCATGACGGAACCGCACGCGGGTTTCAAGACGTACACCGTGCAGTCGGGCGAGGACCGCTGGACCTTCACGCAGCATTTCGGGACGTCCGGCGTGGGGCGGGCCTGCACGCGCTTCCATTCGGTGGATGTGGCGTTCACGCGGCGCGGCGTGCTGAAGGCCGACCTGCACTTCATGGGAGATTTCGGGAACGGCGTGGCCGTCGTGCGTGGCGACACGACCGTCCCCATCAGCAGCTGCCCGCCGCAGGACCGCCTGGCCCGGTCCACGCTCGGCCCGGACGGCCAGCTCCTCACGACCGGCACGCGCGCCCTGCTGCTGCACCCGAACGAGGGGTACGAACCGTGGCGGGTGAGTGCCGAGCGGCTGGCGCTGGGCCTGAGCCTGCAAGGCCTGACCTTCGACACGGGCGATCCCCGAACGCAGTGCGCGGAAGCGTCGTGCCGGACGCTGGTCGTCCGTCAGGAGGCGTGGGGCGTGGATCACCGCCTGACGTTCAACCGGCCGCCCGTGCTGCGCGCGACGCGTGAGGCGAGCGGCGTGTTCTGGACCGATCCGACAGGCGAGACGCTGGTGTCCGCGCAGAGCCCCGGTGCGACCCGTCAGTTCCTGGCGCCCGGCACGGACGTGACCGGCCCGAGCGGCACGTGCTGGACGCCGGACGCCTGGGCGGGCCTGATGGCGTGCGGCGGCACGGTCCTCGCACCGTCCAAGGTGCTGGAGGACAGCATCGCGCCGGACGGCGGGAACTGATCCGGTTCTGCTCCGAGTTCCGCGTGCCCGGCACGCTGGTCAGGGCTCTGCGGGCTGCGTGCCGGGCAGTGCGGGCGGAACGGTGAGGGTGCTGAGGGCGAGGCCGCCGAGCGCGGCCATGACGCACGCGCCCGTCCAGAGTTCCAGGCTCGCGCCGCGGTCGGCAGCGGTGAGCGCGAGGTACGGCACCCAGACCGCGAGGGGCAGCAGGGCCGCGAACGTGCGGTACGCGGCCCTGCGGGTGGGGGAGGGGCGCAGGGCGCGCAGCAGCACGTCGGCGGTCAGGCCCGCGCCGAGCATCACGAGGAGGGGGGCGGCGTCTTCGGTCAGGCCGACCGTCATGCCGCGCATGAGGACGGTGTTCACCGTGAACATCAGGGTGACGGTCCCGAACGGCAGGTCCCAGCGCAGCAGGAGCAGCAGGACGGGCGCCGTGAGGATCAGGGACGTGAGGAGGGTGGACGCCACGAAGGACCGCGCGCCGTCGAAGCTGCTGGCGGCGGGGAGGTTCACGAGCGTCCACGCGTACATGTGCATGAACGACGTGAACGACAGGGCCGCCGTCGCGCTGAGCACGGCGGGCCACACGCGGGCGCCCGGCATGGTGCGGCCGCCCGCGTGGCGCCAGCACGACACGAGGGGCGACACGACCAGCAGTTGCGCGCCGAGGAACAGCAGCAGGTGCGTGGGCGACAGGAGGGCGTCGATGCCGACCTCGATGCCGAACAGGGTGTGCCATGTCATGTCGCCCAGCCCGCCGAGCGCGAACACGACGACGCCTGCCGCGCCGAGCCCGTACCCGTCCGGGAACACCTGCACGCCCCGGTGCCCGCGCCGCAGGCCGAGCCGTCCGAGCCACGCGGTCCACACGGCCACGGCGAGGAAGCCGCTGTAGAACACGGCGTGCCACGGCGTGAAGAACGTCTCCAGGCGTTCTCCGAGGTGGTTGTGCGCCCAGCCGTCCACGAAGATGCCCGTCATGAGCCAGAAGCCCAGCAGCAGCGTGACGAGGTTCTGGGCGGGCGTGGCCTGCCAGCGGGCGGTGGGGGGCGTGGACAGGGCGGGGCGGGCGTGTCCGGTCGGCTGGGTGGTCATGCGGTCCTCCTGCGGGGGTGTGCTTCACCGTACACCCGGGGCCGGGCACCTGCGCCTGAGGCCCGGGCGCTCAGGTGGCGGTGGGCGCGTGCAGGGGCGTGGCCGTCAGGGCGGGCGGCGGGGTGGGGAGGCGCGTCTCCTGGCGGGGCGTCACGAAGAAGAAACTCAGGGCGAGCAGCAGGTACACCGCGATCAGCAGCACGCCCTCGAACCACGTGGCCTCGCCGTCCTTCGTCACGGTCGTCACGATGAGGGCCACGGCCACGATCGCGACGAGTTCCAGCGGACTGCCGAACACGAGGTTCATGGGTTTGCCGATCACGTACGAGATGATCACGAGGAGCGGCGCCGTGAAGAGGGCCACCTGGATGGTCGCGCCGACCGCGATGTTGATGGCGAGGCCGATCTTGCCCTGCCGCGCGAAGTAACTGCCCGCGATGTACTCCGCGAAGTTGCCGACGACGGCCAGCACGATGATCCCCAGGAAGAAGGGGCTGAGGCCCAGCGCTGCGCTGCTCGCTTCCAGCGCGCCGGACAGCATCTCGGACTCCAGCGCGATGAGGGCCGTGGCGCCCACGAGGACGCTGGCGGCCTTCCAGACGGGCCACAGTTCGCCCTCGTGCGGTTCGTCCTCCAGCGCGAACACGTCCTTGTGCGTCACGAGGGTGTACACGAGGTTCAGGGCGTACACGAGGATCAGGACGATGGCGACGCCCAGGCTGAGTGCCTCGTCAAGGTTGTCGCGCGCGGCGGCGCTGCCCGCCTCGAAGCCGGGGAGGCGTTCGGTCAGGTCGAACAGGGCAGGCAGCAGCAGGGCCACCACCACGAGGAACAGCATGGAGTTCAGCTGCCCGGCGTTCGCGCCGCTGAACTTCTGCCGGGCGCGGCCGAAACTGCCGATGAGGATGGCGAGGCCCAGCCCGAGCAGGGCGTTGCCGATGATGCTGCCGGTGATCTGCGCCTTGACGACCGTGACGTTCCCGCCGAGCAGCACGAAGATCGCGATGATGAGTTCCGCGAGGTTCCCGAACGTGACGTTCAGCAGGCCACCGATGGTCTGCCCGGCGCGGGCCGCGACCTGTTCCGTCGCCTTGCGCAGCCAGTCGGCGAGCGGGATGATGGCGATGGTGGCGGCCGCGAACACCCACAGTGGCGGGGCGTGCAGCACGTATTCCAGCAGCAGGCTGACCGGAATGAAGGCGAGCAGGAAGTTCATGTCCATGAGATTACGGTAAAAGACGCTCAGGAATCTCAGCGGCGGGCCTGGAAACGTTGAGCTGACCCTCAGGTGGGCCGCGGCGGGCCGCGCGGGGAGGGCGCGGTGCGGGGCGCTCCGTATACTCGGGGCAGCTGTGCGTCCTGCCCCGGTCCCCCGTTTTCCCTTCCTCCTGGAGGCGACATGACCCGAACGTTCCCCGCCCTGCACCTGCTGCCCCTTCCGCTGCTGGCCGCACTCGCCCTGCTGCCCGGCAACACCGCGCACGCGCAGACCGCCGCGCCGCCCATGAAGGTCACCACCCGCACCTGCGGCGCGTACACGGTCCGCCTCGCGCAGAACGGCTTCGACGACCCGCCGGACCGTGCGGCGGTCCTGCAGGGGGACCGGGTGGTCGCGTCCGTGCAGGACACGGCGGTCGAGGTGCAGTTCTGCCGCGACGTGACGGGCGACGGCGTGCCCGAACTCATGCTGATGGGGTACAGCGGCGGCGCGCACTGCTGCAGCACGCACACCCTGTACGCGCTGACGCGCCCGCCCCGGCAGCTGATGTCGGTGTTCAGCGCCGACACGCCGGAACTCGTGCCGCGTCAGCTGGACGGGCGCGGCCCGCTGGAACTGCTGGGGCTCGACTGGCGGTTCGCGTACGCGTACGACCTGAGCTTCGCGGGCAGTCCGGCCCTGCCGCGCGTGTACTCGTACCTGCAGGGCCACTACGTGGACAACACCCGCGCCTTTCCCGGCGTCGCGCTGGGCCGCACGCGGCGCGGCACGGACATCGCGCCTGGCGAGGCGCTCAACGATTACGCGACGCTGCTCGTGTTCGGCCGCGCCGGGCAGGCCGACACGTACCTGCAGGGCCTGCCGGACACGTACCGGGCGTGGCTGTCGAACTACGCGCCGGACATCCGGCAGAACCTCTCCGATTTCGGACTGCAGGACTGGCCCGTCCGGGCGGGCCTGCCCGCAGGTCAGGACCGGATCGGCGTGGGCGGCGCGTTCAGCGCGCCCCTGACCACCGAGTACCTCGCGCTCGTGCAGGACGAGCAGGGCAGCGCCTCCCTGCGCCTGTACCGGCCCCAGGGTGCGGGCATCACGGCAGGACCGGCCCTGCTGCGCATTCCGTTCACCTCGGATTATGGGGACGGGTCCGTTCCGAACGTCCTGCCGGTCTTCACGGTGCGCCGCGCGGACGGCCGGGACGACGCCGTACTCCGGGACGCCCGCAGCGGCAGCGTCACGTACCGCGTGTGGCGCGTGAACGCCACGTCGGCCGTGGACCGGCAGGACGACGCGCTCGTCGTCGCGACGCGCCTCATGGCGGACCTGTCGTCCCTGGCCGGGCACGTGGCCGCCACGTACTCCGGCACGCCGCGCACGGCCACGCAGCGGGCCGAGGCGCAGCGCCGCGTGCAGGTCGCGCTCGCCCGCGCGGAACGCTGGCGGGTTGGCGGCCCGCAGGACCTCCCGCTGGAGCGCCTGGGCGCCTTCACGGTGGACGCCGTGTGGATGCCGGAAGACACCGGCAGTTCGGCCCGCGTGCTCGCCACGGTGGACGCCGGGACCGTGGCCGCCGACCAGAAGGACGAGTACGTCGCCAGTGAGCGCCGCACCCTGACCGTCAACCTGTCCCGCGGCGAGGACGGCTGGCAGGTGAGCGACTGGACCCTGGCCCCCCGCGAGGGTTCCGCCCCGGACGGCGGCTGACGCCCGCACGGGCGCGCGATCATGGACGGCATGAGCGCCGCCCCCACCACGCCTGCCGCCCCGGACGGGCGTGGCGTGGTGCGGCGCATCGTGCACGTGGATATGGACGCCTTCTACGCGTCGGTGGAGGTCCGTGACCGGCCCGAACTGCGCGGCCTGCCGGTCGCCGTCGCGCACGACAGCCGGCGCGGCGTGGTCCTCACCGCCAGTTACGAGGCCCGCACCTATGGGGTGCGGAGCGCCATGCCGACCCGCATGGCGCAGGCCCGCTGCCCGCACCTGATCCTCGTCCCGCCGCGCATGGACGTGTACCGGCAGGTGTCGGAGCGCATCCGGGCGGTGTTCGCGCGCTACACGGACCTCGTCGAGCCGCTTTCGCTGGACGAGGCGTACCTGGACGTGACCGACCCGCGCGAGGGTCCACGCTCCGGCACGCTGATCGCGCGAGCCGTGAAGGCCGACATCCTGCGCGAGACGGGCCTCACGGCGAGCGCGGGCGTGAGCCACACGAAATTCCTCGCCAAGGTCGCGTCGGACCTGCACAAACCGGACGGGCTGACCGTGATCCGGCCCGAGGAGGCGCAGGCCGTGATCGACGCGCTGCCCATCGCCGCCTTTCACGGGGTGGGTCCGGCGACGGCGCGCCGTATGGCGGAGCACGGCATCCGGACGGGCGCGGACCTGCGCGCCCAGACGCTCGCGGACCTGCGCGCGTGGTTCGGCGCGCACGGCGAGCACTACCACCGCGTGAGTCGCGGGGTGGACGAGCGGCCCGTCGCGCCCGACCGGGAACGCAAGTCGGTGGGCGTGGAACGCACCTTCGAGACGGACCTGCGCACCCTGTCGGAGGTGCGCGCCGCGCTGCCCGCACTGGCGGCGGCGCTGGCCGTGCGGGCCGCACGCGCCGGGTACGCCGGGCGCAGCGTCGTGCTGAAACTGAAGTTCGCGGACCACAGCGTCGTCACGCGCCGCACGGGCGGCGCACCCCCCGCGCCGGACGCCGCGCAGTTCGAGGCGCTCGGCGCGGCGCTGCTCACACCGCAGCTCCTGGCGGGCCGCCGCGTGCGGCTGGTGGGCCTCAGCGTGACGGGACACGTGCCGGACACCCGGACGGAACCGCTCCAGCCACGCCTGTTCCCGCTGCCCTGAGGACGCGCCTCAGAGGTGGCGTTTCAGGGAATGAGGGCGGTGCAGGTGCCGCCCAGCTCGTCCCAGAGCGTGAAGGCCGCCCGCGCGCCCGGCGCGACGATCCCTTCGTCGTGCCAGCCTGCCGCGAGGGCCGGGCCGCGCGTGAAGGCGCGCAGCACGTCCTGCACGTCCAGCGCCTCGTGCGGCGCGAGCGGCAGGCCGTCGTCCGACAGGCGCGTCATGGCCGCCCGGAAGCCCGCCTGCACGTCCGGCGGCGCGACCGGCGCGTCCGACCCGAAGGCCAGCAGCGCGCCCGCGGCCTGCAGTGACCGGAACGCGTAACTCGCGCCTTCCAGGTGCGGGAGCAGCGCGCGGATCATGCTGCCGTCCGCCTGCAGGTGGATCGGCTGCGCGCTCACCGTCAGGCCCGCGAAGCGCGGCACGTCCTCGGGGCGCAGGTGCTGCGCGTGCTCCACCCGCAGGCGCAGGCCGCGCCGGGCCGCGAGGTCGCGCAGGTCGTCGTAGGCGTTCAGGACCTCGGTGTTCGCGCGGTCCCCGATGGCGTGCGTGACCGGTACGAAGCCCAGGTCGAGCGCCGCACGGCCCCGCTCGCGGATCACGTCCGGCGAGTCGAGCGCGATGCCGGTCCCGCTGCCGTCCGCGAAGCCCGGCCGGTGCAGCCACGCGGTCCGGCTGCCCAGCGCGCCGTCCGCGAAGAACTTCACGCCTCCGAACTCGAACATCCCGCCCGAGCCGGGCCCCACGCCCAGGTCCCGCGCGAGGTGCAGCCGGTCGTGCGGCAGGCACGCCCACACGCGCAGCGGCAGCTCGCCGCGTGCCGCGAGGGCCGCCAGGGCGCGCGGCGCTTCCGGCCCCTCGAAGGCCATGGTGTGTGCCGACACGTACCCGCGCGCCGCGAGGTCCTGCGCGCCCGCCCGCGCCGCGTCCAGTGTCTGCGCGTCCGTCGGGGCGGGCAGCACGGCCGTCAGCAGGTCGCAGGCGTTCTCCAGCAGGATGCCGGTCGGCGTGCCGTCCGGACCGCGCACGATCTGCCCGCCGTCCGGGTCGGGCGTGCCCGCGTGGATGTTCGCGCGCCGCAGCGCTTCCGCGTTCGCCCAGGCGAGGTGCAGGTCCCGCGAGTACAGCAGCACCGGGTGGCGCGGCGCGGCGTCGTCCAGCAGGCCGCCCGGCGGGAAGTCGGTCAGGCCCAGCTCGCTGAGCAGGAACCCGCCGCCCTGCACCCAGCTGCCCTCGGGGAGCGCGGCGGCCCGCTCCTGCACGAGCCGCTGCACCTGCGCGACGCTGCTCACGCCGTGCAGCGGCAGCTGCGACAGCGAGAACCCGTACCCCACCAGGTGAATGTGCGCGTCCGCGAGGCCCGGCGTGAGCGTCAGGTCGCGGTGGTCGAGAACGCGGGCGCCCGGTGCGAGGGCGCGCACCTCCTCGCGCGTGCCGGTGGCGAGGACGCGTCCCGCCCCGACCAGCACCGCCTGCACCTCCGGGCGGTCGGGGTCGAGCGTCAGGGTGCGGGCCAGGATCACGGTCAGGTCAGGAGCAGCCATGCCTTCAGGCTAGAGCATCCGCGCGGGGGGCGGGCGAGTGCGTGCGGCACGCGTTCCCGTCACGTGGCGCGTTCCGTTCCCTGACGCGCGCGCTCTACACTGCCCGCATGCTCGACGCCCTGATCTTCGATTTCGACGGCACCATCCTGGACACCGAGACGCTGGAATTCCGACGCTGGGAGGGCCTGTACCGTCGGCACGGCCGGACGCTGGACCTGCGTGACTGGCAGACGGGGGTCGGCACCTGGGACGCCTTCGACCCGTGGCTGGGCCTGCCGGACGACGTGCAGGCCCGCCGCGAGGAGGTGCACGCCGAACTGCTCGCCGACCTGCACGACGACATCCGGGGAACGGACGTGCGGGCAGGCGTGCGCGACGTGTTCGTGCAGGCGCGCCGGGCGGGGCTGCGGCTCGCGCTGTGCACGAGCAGCTCGCACAGCTGGGTGGACCCGTGGCTCGCGCATCACGGCCTGGAGGGCGTGTTCGAGGTGATGGCGACGCGGGACGACGTGGCGCGCGTCAAGCCGGACCCGGAACTGTACCTGCTGGCCTGCGAGCGGCTCGGCCTGCGTCAGGACCGCTGCCTGGCCGTCGAGGACTCCCTGAACGGCGCGACGGCGGCCGCCGCGGCCGGACTGCGCGTGCTGGTCGTCCCGAACGACGTGACGGCCACCCAGGCGTTCCTGCCGGAGTGGGGGAGGGTGGACGGCTTCGAGGGCGGCCTGCAGGCCATGCTGCGCGCGGCAGGCGTCACGCTCCCCTGAGCCGTGCCGGGAGGCGGGTGGCCGCGGCCTGCGTCACTTGCGGCGCTTGAAGGGGTTCCAGCTGCGCTTCTCGGGCTCCTGCGCGGGGCGGGCGGGGGCGGGCGATGGGGTGGGTGCGGCGGGCGCCGCCGGTCCGTGCCGTCCGACGCTGGCGCGTGTGACCGGCGTGACGGGCGCGGCAGGCGCGTCCGTTCCTTCATTCAGTGCGCCCTGGTCGTCCGGCTGGCCGAGGCTGTGCAGCAGGCCCCGGCGCAGCTGGACGCTGTCCGGCCGGTCGGCGGGGCGTTTCGCGAGTGCCATGTCGAGCAGCCGCGCGAGGTTCTTCGGGAGGCCCTCCACGTTCAGCGGGGCCGGGAAGTGCATCAGGTGCGACATCATCAGCGCCTCGTACGTCTCGGCGCGGTGCGGGCGCTCGCCGGTCAGCAGTTCGTACGCGAGCACCCCGAAGCTGTACACGTCGCTGGGCGGGCCGGTCATCTCGCCCTGGTACACCTCGGGCGCCATGTAGAAGGGGCTGCCGGACACCTGACCTCCCTGCGCCTGGAAGTACGTGCTCCCGAAGTCCCCCAGCGCCGCGCGGTACACGCCGGGCAGGCCGGTGCCTTCCAGGTACACGTTCTGCGTCTTGACGTCCTGATGCACCGCGTCGGAGGCGTGCAGGTACGCCATGCCGGACGCCACGTCCGCCAGGATCTGCAGCGCGGCCGTCAGGGACAGCGTCTCGGACGCGAGGTAACGGGCGAGCGTTCCGTCCGGGTAGTGGTGCATGGCGAGGTGACTGTCCGGCCCGAACGGCGTGCCCTCCAGGCCCTGCACGAGGTGCGGGTGCCGGAACTGCAGCGTGAGGCGCACCTCGTTCGCGAAGCGTTCGGCGGCCGCCTGGTCCGCCAGGGTGTCCGGCAGCGGGAGCTTCAGGGCGACGCGCGTTCCGGCCCGCACGGCGCGGACCGTGCCGGGCCCGTCCACGCCGGTCTTTTCCGCCAGGTACACGCGGGACGTGTTGCCGCGCCCCAGGCCGCGCACCAGGCGGTACCCGTTCATGACCGCCTCGTTGGGGGTGGGGTCGGACCCGCTCTGTGCCATAGGTCCGCAGTCTAGCCCATGCCTGCCGGAGCGGCCCCTGCATCTGCCCGGACGGGGAAGGTCGGCAGGGGGGCGCGGATGCGTGGCGGGCGTCTTGTATTACACTGTCTGTGAATGCACAAGCCGACCATCCAGGATGTCGCCCGGCGGGCGGGCGTAGGTGTCGGTACGGTCTCCCGTGTCCTGAACAACCACGCGGCCGTGCGCGCCAGTACCCGCGAGTCGGTGCTGGGCGCCATCGCCGAACTGAACTACACGCCCAACCCGCACGCCCGCCGCATCGCGGGCGGCAAGTCGTACACCATCAGCGTGCTGCTGCCCGTCGTCACCACCGAGTTCTACGTGCGCCTGCTGGACGGCCTGGAGCACGCCTTCCAGGAGGCGCGGTACGACGTGGCGATCTTCCCGCTGCTGGACCGGTCCCGGCTCGAACGGTACCTGGGGAGTCACACGCTGGCGTACCAGGCGGACGGACTGGTGATGGCGACGTACAACCTGACGCAGATGTTCCAGCAGGGCACGAACATCCGGCCGTACAGCGGCCCGACCGTGCTGGTGGACGCGTTCGCGGAGGGTGTGGACTGCGCGTACATGGACAACGTCCTGGGCGGGCGCGTGGCGGGCGAGTACGCCTCGCAGCTGGGCGGGCAGCTGTACGCGGTGTGGGTGGAGACGGAACTCGATCAGCTGTTCACCACGCGCGTCTTCGACGACCGCCGCAGCGGCTTCATGGAGGCGGTCGAGCAGGCGGGGCAGACGGTGCGCGGCGAGTACACGAGCAGCTTCGACTCCCTGAACGCCCGGATGGTGGCGGTGCAGCTCCTCGACGAGGCGGTGCTGCCCGCGACGGTGTTCGCGTCGGCGGACCTGCTGGCGGGCGCGCTGCTGGACGAGGCGCAGGCGCGTGGCCTGCAGCTGGGCCGGGACCTGCGCGTGATCGGCTTCGACGATCAGCCGTGGGCGCAGGGGCGGGGCCTGACGACGCTGCACCAGCCGGTCGAGGCGATGGGGTACGAGGCGGCGCAGCTGCTGCTGACGCGCCTGTCGGGGCACGAGGGGCCGCCGCGCGCGCGCCGCTTCGAGCCGAGGCTGGTCGTGAGGTCCAGCAGCCAGTAGCGGCCGGGTGCCGGGCATTCACCAGCAGGACTTGAGGGATTTGCAGTCCGGGCTACTGCACAGGGTATTGGTGTCTTGTGTACACTGGGTTCAGAAGTCGTGCGGCTCCGGGTGATCCGGAGTGGAGTTTCGCGGTCTGCCGTGCCCAAGCGCTCACTTGTGAAAGCCTTCACACCGTCGTCCGGACCTCGAAGCCTACACACGCCCGTCGACCCGTCTAGGAGAATTGCCATGAAAACCCTGATCCTCGGTGCTGGTTATGCCGGCCTTGCTGTTGCCACCAAACTCAAGCCCACCCCCGGCCTCGACGTCACCATGCTGGAACGCAACCCCTACCACACCTTCGAGACCCGCCTGCACGAGGCCGCCGCGCACAACACCAAGGTCACGCTGCCCCTCGCGCCGCTCCTCAAGGGCACCGGCGTCCAGATGGAGAACCTGACCGTCGAAGCCGTCGACCTCGACAAGAAGGAAGTCACCACCAAGGAAGGCAAGACCTTCACGTACGACACCCTCGTGGTGGGCCTCGGCTCCGTCACGAACTTCTACCGCATCCCCGGCCTCGCCGAGAACGCCACCGAACTCAAGGAACTCAAGGACGCCGACGAGATCTTCGCCTTCGTCAACCGCGCCTTCGACGCCGCGTACACCGGCAGCCGCGACATCGTGGTCGGCGGTGCGGGCCTCACGGGCGTGGAACTCGTGACGGAACTCGCGCAGCGCAACGAACTGCTCAGCAAGGAGCGCGGCCTGCCGCCCTTCTCCATCTACCTCGTCGAGGCCGGCCCCAAGATCCTCCCCGTCCTCGACGACGCCCTGCGCGGCAAGGCCCAGGCGACCCTCGACAGCTACGGCATCCAGACGCTCATCGGGCACCGCATCACGCAGGCCACCGAGAGCACCGTCACCGTGCAGACCGCCGACGGCCAGAGCCGCGAACTGCAGGCCGGCAAGATCATCTGGACGGGCGGCATTCAGGCGCGCGACATCGTCAAGGGCGAACGCCTCCAGAAGGGCCCCGGCAACCGCATCGTGGTGGACGCCACCCTGCGCGTCCCTGAGTACCCTGAGGTCTTCGTGGTCGGCGACATGGGCCTGGGCCTCAACCAGGACGGCAAGCCCGTCCCCACCACCGCGCAGCACGCGGGCCAGCAGGGCCGCCTGACCGGCAAGAACCTCATCCGCCTCGCGACCGGCGAGGAACTCAAGCCCTACGAACCCAACACCCTCGGCGAGTTCGTGTCGCTCGGCGGCCTGATGGCCGTCGGCTGGATGAAACTCCCCTGGAACCAGAAGCTCGCCATGACGGGCGGCCTCGCCCACGTCATGAAGCGCGCCTCCGAGTGGCGCTGGCGCAGCAGCATCAGCTGACCCCCAGCACCGCAGGCACAGGCAGGCCGCCCGGGAATCACCGGGCGGCCTGCACTTGCCAGCACCCTACCCGAATGCCCAGCGCGGCCACCCCCCCCACCACTCCCGGTGAGGGGAGGGGGCGGCGTGCGCTACCATTCACGGTATGCTGCGCGGCGACCTCACCGAATTTGCGTTCCCGGCCATGCTCCAGATGCTCCTCAACGGCGGCCGCACCGGCCACCTCCGCATCCAGGGACAGGTGGACGGCGACCTGTGGCTCGACCAGGGCGAACTCGTGTACGCCCGCGCCCTGAACCGCCAGGGTCCCGAGGCGCTCACCGTCCTCGGCTGCGTGCAGAGCGGTGAACTGCTGTTCGAGGCCGGACAGACTGCCACCGAACGCAACCTCACGGCAGGCCGGGACGCCGTCCTGAGACAGCTGCTCGTCGACGAGTCCACCTGGAAACCCCTGCTGGAGGCCTTCCCCGACTGGACGCAGTGGCTGCGCTTCACGCCCCGCTGGACGGAACAGCAGCCGGTCAACCGCTACCAGTACCGCGCCCTGATGCTGGTGGGCCGCATGAGCGTGCGCGACATGGTGCAGCAGAGCGACCTGGGCGCCCGGCAGGTCCTCGCGCTGCTGTACCCTTTCCGGCAGGCGGGCCTGATCGAACCGGTCCCCGCCCCGCCGCCCCGCACCGACACCGCCCCCGCCCCGCAGCGCCGAGGCGTCACCGAGTAACACGGTTTCGGGCTGAACTCCAGGAATTCAGCCGAGCGGAGCAGCAAGTACACAGCTGGGAACGGTCATCACCAGATGGAATGAGCGCGGCCCGCACCGAATTCGGTGCGGGCCGCGCTCGTTCCGGTCGCCCCCGGCTGGGGGCGTGACCGGGTTTACTTGTTGCCGGGCGTGCTGGGCGTCTTGGTGTCGGGGGTGGTGCTGTTCGGGGTGGTGCCGGGTGTGGTGGACGTGCCGGGCGTGCTGGGCGTGGCGGCGGGTTTCTCGGCCGCGACACGCTTCGTCTGGTCGGCCAGCACCTGCGTCAGCAGGTCCTGCGTCTTGACGGTCTTCAGCTGCGCCTTCAGGTACGCGTTCGACGCCTCCTGCTTCTTCTGCGTGAGCAGCGTGTCGCTGATGGTGGAGCGCACCTCGTCGAGCGGCTTGACGCTGGCCTTCACGAGGTCCGTCACGTATGCCAGCGAGAACTTGCCGCCGTTGTCCACCACGTCGCTCAGGCTGCCCTCACCGGCCGCCTGCAGGCGACCCTCGGCGAACACGGCCTTGTCGAGCGGGTCGCTGAGCTTCTTGTCGCCCTCGGTCACGTCGCCGCGCTCGGACACGGTCGCGCCCGCCTTGCTGGCCAGCGCCGTGAAATCGCCGCTCCTGAAGTCCTGACGGAACGCGAGCGCCTGCTGCTTGTCCTTGAAGACGGCCTCGGTGACGGTCGCCTTGGCGTTCGTCTGGAACTGCTTCTGGTTCGCGGCGTAGTACGCGGCCACGTCGGCGTCCGTCACCTTGACGTCCTTCGCGCCGTACGCGGTCAGGCCGGACAGCAGTTCGGCGCGGCTGCCGACCAGCGCGAGGTTCTGCTGCTTCACGATGACGGGCGCGGCGTACTGGCTGATGAGCTGCTGCACGATGCCGGGCTTCAGGTAGCTGTTCACGAGCGGCGCGGCCTGATCGGCGGGCGCCTGCTGCAGCAGCGCACTGAACTGCTGGTTGCCGACCACGCCGGACACCACCTCGGCGTAGGGGATCTTGGTGCCGTCCACGACGGCCACGGTGGGGTTGCTGTACTTCCAGGTGCTGTCGACCACTTCGACTTTGGCGGCGCGCTTCAGGCCGTCGATCCACTGTTCGAGCGCCTGGTTCTTCAGTTCGGTGGTGACGGCGTCCGTCACGGCGCTCTTCGCTTCCGCGAAGCTCTTGGTGGCGGCCGGGAGGTACTTCTCGACCTTGACGATGTAGAACTTCCCGCCGCTCGTGACGACGTCCGTGAGGCCGCCCTTCGTGAGCGCGAAGGCGGCCGCGCCGACCTCGGTGGGCAGCGCCACCTGCGCGACGGCGCGCGGCGCGCCGTTCTCGACCGGGCCGAGCGCCCCGCCGCGTTCCTTGTTCTCGAGGCTGTTCGCGGTGGCGAGGGCCGCGAAGTCGCTGCCACCCTTGAGCTGCGCGAGCAGCGCGTCGGCCCTGGCCTTGGTGGCGACCACGATCTCGCGGCCCACGATACGAGCGTCGTTCTGGAAGGCCTGCGGGTTCAGCTGGTAGTACAGCTGCAGCTGCGCGTCCGTGGGTTTCGGCGCGGCGTCCTGTATGGCCTTCGCTTTCGCCTGGATGGCGAGCGAGCTGCGGACGTACTCGCGGTACGAGGAGTCGCTGAAGCCCGCCGTGCGAAGCGCGTCCGTCCAGGCCTTGTTGTCCGTCAGGTTGTTGCCCTGGCGGGTCTTGGTGACCTGTTCGTTCACGGCGGAACGCTCGATCTTCTGGTCCTTGGCCGCTTCCTTCAGGACCGCCTGGTTGATCTGCTGGTCCACGATCAGCGTCTTGAAGTCGTCACCGAGCACGCCGGTGGTGGCCTGACCGAGCACCGGGTTCTGCGTGCGGACGCTCTCCAGCTGCTGCGTGGTGACGGTCACGTCGTTGACCTTCAGGGCGGTGGTGCCCTGATTGCCGCTGTTCAGGTTGCTGAGTGCGGGCAGGAAGTTGAACAGCAGTCCTGCGACGACCGCGAGGGCGAAAAGCCCTAGCAGGACGCGAGTGGCGAGCTTCTTATTCACTTGAATTCCTCCAATTTGCGTGCTAGGTTACCTGAGCTTTGCGCTCGTAGCTCAGTTGGATAGAGCGTTAGCCTCCGAAGCTAAAGGCCACAGGTTCAAGTCCTGTCGGGCGCACCAGATGAACTCCACGACCCTGCCCCCAGAGGCGGGGTCGTGCTGTATGGCCCGGTGCTGGACGGCCTGGCCGCGGGGTGCGGCGCGCGGCCACGGAGAGTGAACGACACGGACGGGCGACTTGGCACGCGGGGAAGTCTAGCACGCCCAAAAACGCTCACATGAAGAAAGCGTAAGGTGTGAAAAGTCGCGTTCTGGCGCGCGTTTCGCGTCTCCCCGCACGCCCGTTTCGCGTCAGGTGCCGCACCGCCTGCACTCGCCTCGCCCCAGACCTTCTCACAATCGCTCGCGGGTGCCCGTGTCAGCCTGGGGCAATGAGCATCTTCACTCAGTTGACCCACCTTCCCGGCAGTTACCAGGGGCCGGACCGTACGCTGGAAGGCCCCTTCGGGCTCCTCGGCCTGGGCGAGGCCAGTCTCGCCGCGCGCCTTTGCGAGGACTTCGCGCAGGCCACCCTGACGCGCAGCGGCACGCAGCTTGTCCTGAACAGCCCCGAGACGCAGGCGGCGGCCGACGACTTCGCCGCGCTGGCCGAGGTGAGCGGCGTGAACGTGGTGCGTGCCGGGCAGGGCGAGGGCCGCCGCTTCGACCTCGACCGCCTCGGGTACCTCGCGCCGGGCGGCGTGCTCGGCACGTACCACCTCGCGCAGTACGTGGCGTACGCGACCGGCCACGCGGACGAGGCCCGGCAGGCCGAGGCGCTCATCACGGCCCTGCGGGACCGCTGCGTGCCGGAGATCGAGGAAGGCAATCCCGCGCGTGAGCTCGCGTGGAGTCTGTGGGGCCGCGCGCCGCTGCTGCTCGCGCCGGTGGGGGAGGGCGCGCTGATCGAGGTGTGGCAGGGCCTGCTCGCCCGGATCGGCAAGGTGCTGAGCGTGCCGGTGGAGCACGAACCGCTGTACACCGTGACGGGCGCGTTCGAGGCGCGGCACGAGCGCGGCGACGGTCGCCTCGCGCTGATCCTGGGCGACGAGGATCACGAGATGTCCCTGTGCCGCGAGGTGCTGGAGACGCGGATCGACGAGGTGACGCTCGTGCCGTTCCCGGAAGGGTCGAGCGGGTACGCGGGCGCGCTCGCCATGTGGTACTTCGCGGCGTGGACGGCCGCGTACCTCGCGGAGCGCGAGGGCGTGAGCCCCGAGGACAGCCCCGCGCTCGTGCAGGTGCTCGCCACGCTGGTGACCGGCACGCTGGTGACCGGCACGCCCGGCGAGGACCTCAACTGACCCGGATTCAGGGCAGGCGGTGACGCGGCGGCCCGCCGGCCGGGTCGCCGTGCGGGGCGGGCTGTGTCAGGAGGGGCTGCCGGGCAGCACGGCGACGCGGTAGATCATGAAGGTGCAGCCCCACATGAAGAACGTCACCAGTGGCAGCAGGCGCAGGCCGACCTTGGGGCTGACGAGTTTGCTCTGGATGATCACCTCGATGATGTACAGGCTGATGACGGTGAGGCCCGCGTACATCCAGTGCTCGAAGTTGCGTTTGGGGTCGGGCGCGTAGCCGTACTTCGTGGTGGCTTCTCCGGCGGCGGCGACGGCACTGGCGACCTTGTGGCCGCCCAGCGCGAGGATGACGCCGGTGACGGCGGGCAGCAGCGTCAGCACCCAGGTGAGGCGCAGCCACCAGATCATGGGGCGGCCCACCCTCAGGCGGATGGCGGGGCCGATGCTCCACACGAAGAGCACGAGTGCGGCGATGGCGAGCGGGGTGGGGATCACGAGGGCGAAGGGGGTCGCCACCTGCCAGTTGTGAAGCCAGAGGAGGAATGCCATGACTCAGCCTACCGTGAGGGGTGGCGGGGGTGCAGGGACCGGCCGGAAGTGCGTGTGAGGCGTGGCTCGGGCAACGTAGAACCGGCCTCCCCGATTACGCACGAAGCATATTTATCTTGACCCGTTCTGAGCCGGGTGATATACTCAAGCATTGCAGGTGAGCGCACCCAGCGCCCATTTTTTACGAATCAAGAGGGTCGTCCGGCACCACCCATCGGCGCACGGACCACGGACGGGCACCCCCCGCCCCGGCCCACCGGACGACCCCCCGCAGCAAGGAGCAACGTGACCCAACCAGCAGATACCCTGACCCCCACCGCCAGCGAACCCGACACCCAGGGCACCACCGTCCAGGGCGAGTACAACGCCAGCAGCATCAGCGTCCTGAAGGGCCTCGAAGCGGTCCGTAAACGCCCCGGCATGTACGTGCAGGGCGGCACCGGCATCGACGGCTACCACCAGCTCATGACCGAGATCATCGACAACGCCATCGACGAGGGCCTCGGCGGCTTCGCGCACGAAGTGACCGTCACCATGCACGAGGGCGGCGCCGCCACCATCACCGACGACGGACGCGGCATTCCCGTCGACATGATGGCGAGCGAAGGACGCCCCGCCATCGAGGTGATCTTCACCGAACTGCACGCGGGCGGCAAGTTCGGCGGCGGCGCCTACAAGGTCGCCGGCGGCCTGCACGGCGTGGGCAGCAGCGTCGTGAACGCCCTCTCCACGTACCTCGACGTGACCGTCAACAAGGGCGGCGAACTGCACCACATCCGCTTCGAGCGCGGCGACCTTACCGTGCCGCTCGAAGTGACCGGCCCCACGCCTGCCGACGTGACCTGGGCCACGCGCGTCAGCTTCCTGCCGGACGCCACCGTCTTCACCGAGTTCGCCAACCAGTTCGACTACGACCGCATCCGCCGCCGCCTGCGCGAACTGAGCTACCTGACCGGCCTGAAGATCATCCTGACCGACGAACGCAAGGAACTGCACGGCGGCGAGGTGCGCCGCGAGGTGTTCCACGAGCAGGGCGGCATCGCCAACTTCGCGCGCGCCCTCGTCACGGACGACACCAAACTGCTGTACGACCAGCCGATCACCATGCGCGGCAGCCACAGCGGCGTGGACGTCGAAGTCAGCTTCATTCACGCCAACACGTACAGCGCCGACAACATCCTCACGTACGCCAACATGATCCGCACCCGCGACGGCGGCACGCCCCTGACCGGCTTCAAGACCGCGTACACCCGCATCCTCAACAAGTACGCGCAGAACAAGAACATGATCAAGGCCGGCAACCCCGTCCCCAGCGGCGAGGACCTGCTCGAAGGCATCTACTGCGTCGTGAGCGTCAAGCTCGGCGAACCGCAGTTCGAATCGCAGGCCAAAGTCAAGCTGCTCAACAGCGAGGCGCAGACGGCCGTGAACGCCGTGGTCGGCGAGAAGTTCGCCGAATTCCTCGAAGAGAACCCCAAGGTCGGCAAGATCATCGTCGAGAAGGCCGCCGAGGCCGCCCGCGCCCGCGAGGCCGCCCGCAAGGCGCGCGACATCATCCGCCGCAGCAACCCCCTCGAGAACGACGACCTGCCCGGCAAGCTCGCCGACTGCTCGTCGCAGGACCCCTCCGAGAGCGAACTGTTCATCGTGGAAGGGAACTCCGCAGGCGGCAGCGCCAAGGGCGGCCGCGAACGCCGCTTCCAGGCGATCCTCCCGCTGCGCGGCAAGATCCTGAACGTCGAGAAGGCCGAACTGAACAAGATCCTCAAGAACGCCGAGATCCGCAGCCTGATCGGCGCGATCGGGGCGGGCGTCGAAGGCACCGGCGACAACATGCACTTCGACCTCTCCAACCTCCGCTACCACAAGATCGTGATCATGACGGACGCCGACATGGACGGCGGCCACATCACCACGCTCCTCCTCACGTTCTTCTACCGCTACATGCGTCCCGTGGTCGAGCAGGGCCACCTGTACATCGCGCAGCCGCCCCTGTACCGCATCATGGTGGGCCGCGAGAAGAAAGGCGTGTACCTGTACGACGAGGAACAGCTCAAGATTCACGTCGCGCGCGCCAACCGCGAAGGCAAGAAGTACGAGATCCAGCGCTTCAAGGGACTCGGCGAGATGAACGCCGAGCAGCTGTGGGAGACGACCATGGACCCCGAGAAGCGCGTGCTGAAGCACGTCGGCATCGAGGATCTCATCGACGCCAACAATGTCTTCGATGCCCTGATGGGCGTCGAGGTCGGCCCGCGCAAACTGTTCATCCAGGAGAACGCCCGCTACGCCGAGATCTCGGTGTAACCCGCGACCCTGTCCTTCAGGAGGCCCACCTGTCACGGTGGGCCTCCTGCCTTATGGGACCAGACCGGGCTGAACGCCTGGAGTTCAGCCGGGCGGAACCTGAAGCTGCCGCCCGGCCGCGAGGACCGGGAAAACCGTTCGGGGGAGACGAAATGAATGCCGGTGTCAGCTCCGGCCTTCCCGCAGCCGGGTCAATCCCGTGCGGCGCGGCGGGTACACTGGCCGCGTGAGCGGCGCGAAGACGACCGGGCAGGACGAGGCGCGTGAGGGCGCGCCAGCAGGGTCGCCCCCGTCGCCGCGCATTCGTCGCGTGCCGGTGTGGGCGGTGGTGCTGCTGAACGTGCTGCTGCCCGGCAGCGGGCAGTCGCTGCTGGGCCGCGCGGACCGGCACCTGCTGACGCTGGCGTTGACGCTGCTGGACTGGTGGGCGGCGTGGGCCGTCACCATGCACGTCAGCGTGACGGGCCTGGCGGAGCGTACCCCGGCGCTCGCGGCGGCGCTGGTGCTGCTGGCGGCCCTGCTGGTGCTGGCCTCGTACGCGCTGCTGACCGTGACGGCCCTGCGGGCCTCACCCTCCCGGCGGGGTGTGCCCGTGTGGCGGCGCGCGTGGCCCGCGCTGCTGCATGCCTGCGCGTTCGGCTGGCTGCTGACGCAGTACCCGCCCTGGCTGCCCGCCTGAACGTGGCCTGCCTGAACCTGTACCGCCTCAGGCCAGCAGGGACGCGACCGCCTGTGCGAACACTTCCGTGTGCCGGTCCACGTCCGCCTGCGTGTGGTGCGGACTGAGGAGTGCCATGTTGTGGAACGGCGTCATCAGGACGCCCCGGTTCAGCAGGAACAGGTGCAGGTACGCGTCCAGCAGCGGCTGACCCGCGGCGGCCGCCTCGCGCCCGTTGCGGGGGGCGGGGCAGAACCAGTACTCGGCGCGGCAGCCGAGCACCTGCACCGTCCACGGCAGGCCATGCCGGTCGATCACGCCCTGCACGCCGTCCGCCCACGCGCGCGCCAGCGGGACGGCCCGTGCGAAGTCCTCGTCGCGCAGGGCGCTGGACAGTGTGGCGCGCATGGCGGCGAGCGCCAGCGCACTTCCGGTGAGCGTCCCGCCGATGCCGCTCACGTCCACGTCCACTCCCGTCAGGAACGGCGCGAGCCGCCCGGCGATGTCGTCCGTCATGCCGTACGCGGCGGTCGGCATGCCGCCCCCGAGCGGTTTGCCGATCACGAAGAAGTCCGGCTGCAGGCCCCACTCGCGCGTCGCGCCGCCCGGCCCGGCGCAGATGGTGTGCGTCTCGTCCAGGATCAGGAACGCGCCGTAGCGGTCGCACAGGTCCCGCAGTCCTGCCAGGAAGCCCTCGTCCGGCAGCACGATCCCGATGTTCGTCAGGGCCGGTTCCGTCAGGACGGCCGCCACGTCCCCGTGCCGCAGGGCGTCCTCCACGCCCCTCAGGTCGTTGAACTGTGCGACGCGGCTCAGCTCGGACGGGTGCGCGCCCCACCCGAGATTGCCGGGACGGGGGAGGACCTCGCCGTGCTCGCCCTGCATCACGAGTGCTTCCTCCACCGTCCCGTGGTAACAGTAGTCGAACACCAGAATCCTGCGTTTCCCGCTCAGCTGCCGCGCGAGACGGATCACGAACCGGTTCGCGTCGGTGGCCGTCATGGCCAGCTGCCATTTCGGCAGCCCGAAGCGCCGCGCGAGTTCGCCCGCCACCCACGCCGCGTCCGGGCTGGGGAGCATGGTCGTGATGCCGCGCAGCGCCTGCGCGTGCAGCGCCTCCGCCACCTGCGGGAGCGCGTGCCCGGTCATGGCGCCCGTGTCGCCCAGGCACAGGTCCAGGTACGAGAGGCCGTCCACGTCCCGGAAGTGCGCGCCGCTCGCCTCCTGCAGGAACAGCGGGAACGGTCCCGGCCAGCGCGTCATCCATGCCATCGGCACGCCCGACAGCAGGTGCGTGCGCGCCTCGCGGGCGAGTGCGGCGGAGCGGGGGTGCAGGTCCACGAAACGCGCCTCTTCCTGCGCGAGCAGGGAGACGAGCCGGTCATCCGTCACGGTCTGGGGCATGTCACAGCATACCGGGAGGACCGTGTGCGGGCGGACGGAACCCGGATCAGGTGGAAGGCTCCACCTGCAGGGACGCGAGCGCCGCGCGCAGCGGGCCCGGGAGCGGCACGGGGCGGCGCGTGCCGCGGTCCACATACACGTGCACGAAGTGCCCCTGCGCGCACGGCTCGTCCTGCCCCGCCCGGAACACCCCGAGCCGGTAGCGGACGCTGCTGTTCCCCAGGCGCTCCACCGCCACGCCGACCGTCAGCGCGTCGGGGAAACTCAGGGACGAGAAGTACTGACAGCCCGTCTCGACCACCAGCCCGATCACGTCGCCGCGCTCCGGGTCCAGCGGGCCCTCGCGGATCAGGAACGCGTTCACGGCCGTGTCGAAGTACGCGTAGTACGTGACGTTGTTGACGTGCCCGTACACGTCGTTGTCGCTCCAGCGGGTCTGCAGGGCGTGCGTGTACGGGTAGTCGCCCAGGGGACGGCGGGTCGCGGTCATGCGTTCAGGGTAGCCCACGTCCGGCTGGACGACAGGCGAGCGGCCGCCCCACCCGGGAGCGGCCGCTCTGCGCGCCTGCGGCGTTCAGCCGGGGATGCGGATCTTCTGGCCCACCTGAATCAGGTCGGGGTTGGAGATGTTGTTGTAGTGCGCGATGTCGCGGTACTTGCTGGCGTCACCGAAGTACTTCTGCGCGATGGTGCTCAGGTTGTCGCCCGCCTTGACGGTGTACACGGTGTCGCCGCCCGCGTCCTTCTCCTTGGTGAGTTCCTTCGCGCCGCCCGTGACCTTCAGTCCGCTGGCGTCCACGGCCTGCACGCCGTCCACGCTGCGCGCGAGCTGCGCGGCGAGGTGCAGTTCGTGCTCGCTGTCCACCGCGCCCTGCAGGATGATGCTGCTGCCGCTCTGCAGCACGTCGATGGGGTCGTCCTTCAGTTCGCCGTTCGCCTTGATGGCGTTCCAGACGCCCTTGGCGATGCGGCTGTGCTCCTCCATCGCCTTCTGCACGATGTCGTCGCCCTGCGCGTCGTCGTACGACCCGGAGGTGGGGGCGCTCGCCTGCACGGGCGTGCCCGTCTCGACGCTCGCGGTCGGGGCGGCAGGCGCAGGGGCAGCCGCCGGGGCGGTCTGCTGCGGCACGAGGCCGCTCACGTCGACGTTCTTCACGCCGTCGATGCCGCCTGCCACGACCCGTACCAGCCCGCCGTACTTGTCGTTGGGGACCTGACCGGTCACGAAGGCCGTGCCGTTCTCCACCCGGACATCCAGGTTGAGGGGGGCCAGCAGGGCTTGAGCTTTGAACGCATCCTTGATGCGGTCAACCGTCGACTTTCCAAAAGGCCACATGGGTTCATGCTGACAGAAGGAGCGTGACGCCGCTCACGGTCCGTATGAGAGGCCCTTTAGGAAGCGGGGGGCAGGGGGGGGAGGTCCGGCCCCACCACCCACGGCGTCACGGCGTCCGTCCCCGCCTGCCCGGCCACGTCCCGCACGACGTCCAGCAGGTCCGCCGTCCGGACGGCCCGCCCCGTGAAGCGCGTCACGTACGTCCGCAGCACCTCCCGGAACACCCCGTCCCCCACCGCTCCCCGCAGGGCGTGCAGGGCCAGCGCGCCGCGCAGGTAACTGCTCGTGTCGAAGAGCTGCGGCGCGCTCCGCGCCACGAGGCCCCGCGCGGGCGCGTTGCGGAGCGAACTGTACCAGCGGGCAGGCAGCGCGCCCGGATCTTCGCCCTGCGCCTCGAGATAGAGTTGCTCAGCGTACGTCGCGAAGCCCTCGTTCAGCCACACGTCCGACCAGTCCGCCAGCCGCACGCTGTCCCCGAACCACTGGTGCGCCATCTCGTGCGCCGCGACCCGCTCCCCCTGCGCGCGCGCAGGGAAGGTGCTGAGCGTCGCCGTCTCCAGCGCCGGGATCTGCGGGTCGTTCACGACCGCCACGCCGTACAGCGGGTACGGGAACGGCCCGAACCAGCCGCTCAGGACCTCCAGCATCCGCGCCGGACTTCCGAACGACGACCGCACCGCGTCGTCCACGTCCCGCGGGAACACGTCGCGCACCGTCACGCCCGCGAAGCCCGGCCGGGGCACGACCTGCAGCCGCCCCACGTGCACCGTCATCGCGTACGTGGGAATCTCGAACGGCAGCTCGAACGACGCGCGCGTGCGGCCGCCCGCCGTCACGGGGTCGCCCGGCACGCCCCCCGCCACGCCCACGAACCCTTCCGGCACGTCCAGATGCACGCTGTACGTCGCGCCGTCGGCAGGCACGTCGTTGCACGGGAAGAACGTGTGCGACCCGTCCGGCTCGGACAGCACGTAACTCCCGCCCGCCTGCGTGATCCACCCGAGCCGCAGCCCGTCCGCCGGGTCGAGGTGCAGGGGCGGCGTGCCACGGTACGCGACCGTCACCGTGAAGGTCGCGCCCGCCGGGACGGGACGCGCGGGACGCAGCAGCAGTTTCGTGCCCACCTGCGCGTGCCGGGCGGGCGTGCCGTCTATCTTCGCGCCCGTCACGGTCAGCCCCTCGAAATCCAGGTTCACCTGCGCGAGCTCCCGCAGGGCCGTCACGGTCAGCACGGCGCGCCCGCTCAGCTCGTCCACGCGCGGGTCGGACGTGAGGCTCAGGTCGTAGTGCAGGACATCCAGGCCCGCGTCGCCCAGCTGCGGGTAGATGCGGTCCCCCGCGCCCTCCGGCAGGGTGAACCCGGCCGGGACCGTGACAGGCGCGGCCTGCCCCTGCGCCCGCACCATGCCCGGCAGGCACAGCAGCACCGCCGCGAGCGGCGCGCGCCACCCCCGTCCCCTCCAGGCCGCCGGACGCACCCGGACCTCAGATCGGGTAGTACGTGCGCGCTTCACCGCGCAGGAAGTCACGGGTCGGCACCCAGATGAGCGGGTTGCGTTCCTCCACCTCCGGCGGCGGGCCGTACCGCACGAGGCTCAGCACGTCCGCGAACGGCACCCACTTCGTGCCGACCACTTCCGGGTCGGTGGGGTTCAGTTCACCCCGGAAGTTCGCGGTGAAGCGCCCGAAGTTCGCGTAGCACTCGTTCTTGGTGCCGGTCAGCATCTCGCCTTCCAGCAGCGACACGAAGTTCAGGTCCGTCACGATCAGGCCCGTCTCCAGCCGCACCTGCCGGACCGCCGCGTCCGCGAGGCTCTCGCCCGCGCCCGCCTTGCCGCCCGGCAGGCCGTAGAAGATGCTGCCGTCATCCATCCGTTCGGCCACCAGCAGCAGCATGCCGTCTTGAACGAGGTACACGTGGGCCGCCCGCTTGATGGGCAGGGTACGAGACAGGTGGGTCATTGCCGAACAGTGTAGTGCAGGACGCGCCCACGTGGACGCACACGACCCCTTCATCCCGGCCTCCTGCGGGTCCGGTCCGGGTGACAGGCGGGCAGGTCCGGCCGCACGGGCGGCGCGGCCCCCGGACGCCAGCCGGGTCATCCGGTGCTGAGGAGACGGAAGGGATGTGGGCGGTGTTCCCGGCGGCTCTGGAATCGGAACAACACCGTACGTTCTGGTCCTCGCGGCCGGGCAGCGGCTTCGCGTTCCGCCCGGCTGATACGGTTTTGAGCTGAACTTGTAGAGTTCAGCCGAGCGAAGCGAGTGCCAACAAGTACGGTTTTGAGGAGATGGAAGCGGGCAGGCGTCCTGCAGGGCGTCCGTTCTGCCCAAGAAGGGATGTCGGTGCTGCTTCCGGCATCCCTGGAATCGGATAAAAACCGGATGACATCCTGAAGTCGCGCTCAGAACCGGATCAGGTGCGCTGCAGTTCCCGCCGCACGGCGGGCAGTGGGATGTCCGCCCGGACCTGCCAGCGTTCCTCCCCGTCCGGTTTCACGAACAGGCTGACCGACTCCACCGGCATGGGGGTCGTCAGGAACGCCGCGAAGTCCCGCGACAGCCGCTGCCCGAGCGCCTCGCGTTCCTGCGCGCTGCCCAGGCAGGGGTCCACCAGGGTGTAGTGCGGTTCGAAGGTGTCCAGGCCGCGCGGCGTGCGCAGCAGCGCCAGCCGTTGCCGCTGCCACCCGGCCGGGTACAGGGCGGGGTCTCGGCGCAGGCGCACCTCGAACGGCGAGTCCGTCACGAACGGCGCGAGCCGGGCGAGCAGCAGCGTGTGCAGCACCAGCAGGTGCGGGGACGGCCCGAACATCAGGCCGATGCCCGTCCCGGACCGGTACTCCATGCGGCCCGCGTGCAGGCTCACGTCCGCCGCCGGGGACAGGCACGCGGCGGCGGCCCGCACTTCCGCCTCGATGGCGGGCAGGGACGCCGCCGCGCACCAGAAGCCCTCCACCAGCGTCAGGTGAAAGCCGTACGGTCCGGCCAGCGCCTGCCATTCGGGCCGCACGTCCGCCGGGAGTGGCCGCACCTGCCGGGCGCGCACGTCGTAGCCGAGCACCTCGCTGCCCAGCCGGTACAGGGCGCTGTCGGCGGGCGGGCAGACGTACACGGCGAAACGCGTTCCCTCGGCGGTCAGGCGGGAGGCAGTCATGCGGGCAGTGTAGGAAGCGCGCGTCAGGCCATCATCACCCGCACGTTGCCCCCATCCCGCGCCCGCCCGTCTGACGCCGGGTCAGCGGCGGTTGGTCAGCGGCGGTTCTCGGGCAGCAGCGCCGCCGCCCTGCGGTACGGCAGGTACTTCGGCACCCAGTACCGGCGGCGCACGAAGGCCATCAGCTGCTCGTCCGTCATGACGCGCACGCGCCGCTCGGCGGCCACGCCTTCCGTGATCGCCTGCCGCGCCACCCGTACCGCGATCTGGATGCTCACCTCGCGCAGGTCCTGGATGTGCGGGTACACGCGGCCGCCCGACACGTCGGTGTGGTCCGCCAGCGTGCGCGCGGCCTCCATCACCATGCCGTCCGTGATCTCGCGCGCCCGGCTGATGATCGCCCCGAACCCCAGGCCCGGGAAGATGAAGACGTTGTTGCCCTGCCCGACCGGCACGACCGCGTCGATCCCGTCGTGCGTGCGGTGCGGCACGTCCGCGAAAGGACTGCCGGACGCCACGATGGCCTGCCCGCCCGTCCAGCGCACGATCTCTTCCGGCAGCGCTTCCACGTTGCTGGTCGGGTTGCTGAGCGGGAAGATCACGGGACGCGCCGTGTTCGCCGCGACCGCCTCGATCACCGCCTGCGAGAACAGCCCGCTCACGCCGGACAGGCCCAGCAGCGCGGTCGCGCGGGCGTTCCGGACGGTGTCCTGCAGGTTCGGGACGCTGCCCTCGAAGGTCCAGTCCGCGAGTTCCGACGCGGGCCGCGCGAAGCTCCGCTGGTGATCCTCCAGTTCCGGCTGCCCCTGTACCAGCAGCCCCTGACGGTCCACGACGTACACGCGCCGCGCCGCGTCCTGCAGGCTGAGGCCCGCGCCGATCAGGCCCTGCCGGATCGCGCCCGCCACGCCGATCCCGCCCGCGCCCGCACCGACCACCACGAACACCTGATCCTCGAAGCGTTCGCCCTTCATGCGCGCGGCACTCAGCAGGCCCGCGAGCGCCATGGCGCCCGTGCCCTGAATGTCGTCGTTGAAGCTCGGCACGACGCGCCGGTAGCGTTCCAGCACCCGGAACGCCGCGCCCTTCGCGAAGTCCTCCCACTGGATGATCGCCTTCGGGTACCGCGCCTGCACGCCCTCCACGAACCGGTCGAGGAACTCGTCGTACGCCTCGCCCGTCAGGCGCGTGTGGTGCACGCCCAGGTACAGCGGGTCGTCCAGCAGGTCCTGCCGGTTCGTGCCGACGTCCAGCTCCACCGGCAGGGTCTTGTCCGGCCCGACCCCGCCCGCCGCCGTGTACAGGCTGAGCTTGCCGATGCTGATCGCCATGCCGCCGAACCCCTGATCCCCGATGCCCAGGATTGCGCTGGAATCCGTCGCCACGATCATGCGCACGTCGTCCAGCGGCAGGTTGTCGAGCGACTCGTCCAGCGTTTCGAGGTCGCCCGTGCTGACCACCAGGCCGCGCGGGTAACGGTACAGGTCACTGAACGCCTTGACGGCCTCACCCACCGTCGGCGTGTACAGGATGGGAAGCATCTCCTCCAGGTGATCTTCCAGCATCGCGTAGAACAGCACCTCGTTGCGGTCCTGCAGCGAACGCAGGTACACGTGCCGCTCCAGGTCGCTCGACTGCTGCAGGTAGCGGCGGTACGTGCGTTCCTTCTGCTCCTCCAGGGTGCTCTGGTGGGGCGGCACGAGGCCCTGGAGGCCCAGCAGCTTGCGTTCCTCGGCACTGAAGCCGGTGGATTTGTTCAGCAGCGGGATGTGCAGCAGCGAGAAGCCCGTGACGTTGACCTCGAGGTACCGCCGGTCGTGTTCGTCGCGCTTCACATCGTAGTAACGGGAGACCCTGGCCATAGCCGGTCAAGTGTAGAGCATGGGAGCGGGCGCACATTTTTGTGCATTGTGTTCAGTGCTGGTGAAGGCCGGGCGTCTTCCGGTGTCGCTCCGATGACAGGGACGCCGGGGCATGTACCGGCGTCCCTTCCTGGACACATCGGCGCCCGTGACTGGTCCAGCTCCGCAGGAGACTGGCACAGCTCCGCAGGAGGGGACACCTGCCCGCTTTCGTCTCCTCCAGACTGGACGTGTGGGCGCGCGGCCGGGTGGCGGCTCCGCATTCCGCCCGGTCCGGGATCAGTTGAAGAAGCCGAGGCGGCCGTCGTCCGATACGGGCAGCCCCAGGTGGTCGTAGGCGTGCGCGGTGGCGACCCGGCCGCGCGGCGTGCGCTTGATGAAGCCCAGCTGGATCAGGTACGGCTCGTACACGTCCTCCAGCGTCAAGGCGTCCTCGCTGATGGCGGTCGCCAGGGTGTCCACGCCGACCGGGCCGCCCGCGAAGCGGTGAATGAGCGTCTCGAGGTACTTCTTGTCGCGGTCGTCGAGGCCCGCCGTGTCCAGCCCGAGCTTGTCGAGTGCGGTGTGTGCGCGCTCCATCCCGATCAGCGTCTCGCCCGCCACGTCCGCGTAGTCACGCACGCGGCGCAGCAGGCGCTTGGCGATGCGCATGGTGCCGCGCGAGCGCCCGCCGATCTCCAGCGCCGCGTCCGGGTCGAGCCCGAAACCCAGCAGGCGCGCGTCGCGCAGGAGGTTCTGCGCGATCTCCTCGGGCGTGTAGTACTCCAGGTGCTCGATGATCCCGAAGCGGCTGCGCATGGGGGCCGTGATCAGGCCGGGGCGGGTGGTGGCGCCCACCAGCGTGAAGCGCGGCAGCGGCAGTTCGATGGTGCGGGCCGCCGGTCCCTGACCCAGCACGATGTCGAGCTTGAAGTCCTCCATGGCGGGGTACAGGTGCTCCTCGGCCACGCGGCCCAGGCGGTGGATCTCGTCGATGAACAGCACGTCGCCCTCCTCCAGGCTGTTGGTGAGGATGGCGGCGAGGTCGCCGGGCTTCTCGATGGCGGGGCCGCTCGTCACGCGGACGTTCACGCCGAGTTCGTGCGCGATGATGTGTGCCAGCGTGGTCTTGCCGAGGCCGGGAGGTCCGAAGAGCAGGGTGTGGTCGAGCGCCTCCTTGCGGCCGCGCGCGGCCTGCAGGTACACGCCGAGCTTCTCCTTGAGCCGCACCTGACCGACGTATTCGGCCAGGGTCTTGGGGCGCAGTGCGGTGTCGGGGTGGGCGGACTCGGGCGCTGACATGACCCTATTTTATGCTATTTGCGAAAAAATGGGAAGCGCTCTGATGCCAGGAGCACTCCCGGCCTGCCGCGCCCCGGCTTCAGTCGCGCAGCAGCCTCGGCAGGTCCGCCGCGAGGTCTCCGCCCGTCACGGCCGCGTTGTCGTACACCCGCACGAACCGCCCGTCGCGGTCCACGAGCGCCACGCCGTCCCCGTGAATCAGGGTGCCGGGCTTCTCGCCCGGCGCGGCGTACACGTACAGCGCCTGCTCCGCCACGCGCACGTCGTCCATCCCGCGCCCCTCGCGGCCCGTGAACCCCTGGAACGCCGGACTGAACGCGTTCAGGTACCGCCTCAGCACGGCGGGCCGGTCGAACGCCGGGTCCACGCTCACCATCTGCACCTGCAGCTTCGCCTGCTGCGCGGGCGTCAGCGCGTCCCACGCGCGCGCCAGGACGCCCAGCGTGATGGGGCACACGTCCGGGCACTTCGTGTACCCGAAGAACACCAGCCGCAGCCGCCCGCCCGAATCGCGCAGGTCCGCCACGCGCCCGTCATCCCGCAGGAGCGGCACCGAACCGACAGGATGCGGGGTATCGAGCGCCGTGCCGTGCAGCGCCGCCGGAGCGTAGGAGCGGTACGCCAGCACGCCGCCCATCACGGCAGCGAGCGCCAGCAGCAGGGCCGTCAGGGCTTTCATGCCTCCAGTGTAGGAGGTGCGGGCCGGGCCGCGTGTCCCAGCGCCGCGCCACCCGCCATCCGCTCCCCCGGTCCTGGCGGGACTGGCGGGCCGCGCGCCCACCGCGCACAATGGGGGAGATGAGCACCCCGAACGACGCTGCCCTGTCCTGGCGGGACCTGGAATCCCGGACCGGGCTCGACGCCCTCCCCGCCTTCCACCGCGCGTTCCTGACGTGGCGCGGCGTGCCGGACGTGCAGGCCATGCCGCTGCGGCGCGTGTCGCAGCGCGTTGAGGCCGAACTGAACCGCATGGCGCAGGCCGGTGAGGCGACCCGCGAACCCGGCGAGGATCAGGACGACTGGCACGTGAACGCGGAGACGCTCGCGCCGTTCCTGGCGGGCCAGGGTCTCACCTGACCGGATGTGGTGACGGGCATGTGCACCGCCGTCGCCGGACCCTCACTCACGCGCCGCACCTGCCGCAGACCCGGCGCCTGACGCCCTGCACCTCCCCGACACGCGGCGTCTCCTGACGCGGCGCGCCTGCCGAGGTTCCGGTCAGGGCACCGTGTGGCATTTCTTTTGGCTGCAGTCCGGACAGCATGCTCCTCCCGGTCATTCCTGACTGCCGGAGAGCATGCTGGTGTTCTCTGGTGTTCCTGCGTGTATACTGTCTGTTCTCTCTGTGGATGTCATGGAATTGTGGGCCTTCGTATCCTTCGGTTCTTTCCGTGTCCGGATGCTTTGCACTGAGGGGAAACGAAAGGAGTTGAGGCTGGAATTCAGTGTGTCGGTGCGACTCTGCGCCTCATGTTCACATCTTTTCCAGGTCGTGAATTCACTTGCAGCTGTGGTGACTGTGGACCACTTCTTACAGATTTCATCCAAGAACCGCCAGTCCTTAAAGGGAGCCTCGTTATTGACAAACGCACATATCGCGCGAACAATACAAGTCATACCTTTCAGGAGGGAACATTATGGCTTACCGCAAACTCAGTGAACAGGTCACGTACCTGACCAATCCCCAACGCAGCGATACCTTCGTCAAACTCTTCCGCAACGCCGTCCGCGAGGGCCACTTCGAAGGCGCGTACATGCCCGAACGCTTCCAGCTGCCCAAAACGTTCAACCGGCGCGGCGGCGGCGAAAGCTACAGCCGCGAAGTCAAGGAAATGCTCTTCGAACTGACGCCCGCCTTCGAAGCGTGGTTCGACACCATCAACCGCGAACTCGCCGCCAGCCGGAAGGGCGGACGCATCAAGCCCAGCGTCGAGGCCATCGAAGCCGGACTGGTGGACTTCAAGACCATGGCCGCCCAGACCCGCGAGAAGATGCAGGCCAGCTTCAAGAAAGGCCAGTCGCTCGGCACGTCCCGCGCCCGCACCAAAGCAGGCGGCAAGACCGGCAGCAAACCCGCCAAAAAGTAAGACGGACGCACACGCCACCAGAGAAGGCCGCCCCAGGATGCACCGGGACGGCCACTCTTCATTCCTCTGCTCGGTGCCCTGAGACCTGCGGGGGTCTTCAGCTGCGCGCGGCGAGTTCCAGGCGTTCCATGAGGCGCAGGAACGCCTCGGCCGTCACGCGCACGTCGCCCAGACTGCGGTGCCGTCCGCCTTCCTCGAAGGTCAGGCCCAGCCGGGCCGCGACCGCGTCCAGCTTGTGACCCTTCTCGCGCGGGAAGGCGCGGCGCGACAGCTGCACCGTGCACAGCTCCCGCACGGGCCGCCACAGCAGCCCGTGCCGCGCGGCGCCCGCCCGCACGAACCCGCTGTCGAAGGCGACGTTGTGCGCCACGACCGGCGCGCTCCCCACGAACTCCAGGAAGGCGGGCAGCACCTCCGGCAGGGTCGGGGCGTCCATCACCATGCGGTCGCTGATGCCGTGCACCTTCTGCGTGTACCACGGGATGGACATGGTCTGCCCGGCCGCGTCCTGCGGTTTCACCAGCGTCTGGAAGACCTCCTGTGCCTGCACCGCACCGTTCCGCACGCGCATCGCGCCGATCTCCACGATGGCGTCACGGTCCGGGCTGAGGCCCGTGGTTTCCAGGTCAAACACGACATATTCGGCGGTGCGTTCCACCCACGCACCTTACCGCACCGGGCCGCCCGCGCGCCGCGCCTCACGTCACACGGTCAGCGCGGGCGGTGGCCCGGCGGTTCATAATCGGGGGATGCGCGCCCATCCGCTGCTCGTGCCGCTCCTGCTTGCCGGGGGCCTGCTGCCTGCACTGCTGTCTGCCGCCGCGCCCGGCCTGAACCGCGCGGGCGGCAGCGCTCGCCTCACGGCGCTCGGCACGGACGGGCAGGGGAGACCCGTGCTCGCCTGGACCGAAAGTGTCGCCGGGCAGGGCCAGACGGTGTTCGTGCGCAGGCTGGAGGGCGGCGCGTGGGCGAGTGTCGGCGGTCCGCTGAACGAGGACGTACGGCACAACGCCACGCAGCTGAGCCTGACGGTCGGGCCGGACGGCACGCCCAGCGTCGGCTGGGCCGAGGATTCCGGCACGGCGCACGTAGACTCGTACCTCGTGAGCCGCCTGACGGACGCGGGCTGGCGCGCCCCCGGACTGTTCGCGGTGCGGCGCAACCTGTCGGACGCGGGTCGCTCGCGGGCCTTCACGCCCGGCCCGGACGGTACGCCCATCATCGCGTGGACGAACATCTACTACCCGGGCGCGGAGGGGAGCGTGGTGCAGCTCCTGACGTGGAACGGCGAGGGCTTCACGAGCAGCGAGCCTGCCAACCGCAGCCTGCGCCGCACCGCGTTCTTTCCGAGCGTGGCGCGCCGCGCGGACGGCGACGTGCTCGTCGCGTGGCTGGAAGGCACGGTCGCCGAGTCGGACGTGTACGTGTCGGTGCGGCGGGGCGGCGCGTGGCTCCCGCTGGGTGGGCCGCTCAACGTGCGCCCGCACACGTACACGTTCGCGCCGCAGCTGAGGCTCGCGCCGGACGGGCAGCCGGTCGTGGCGTGGCAGGAGGACCGTTCCGGCGTGGACACCCTGTTCGTGAAACGCTGGACGGGGCGTGGCTGGCAGGCGCTCGGCGGGCCGCTCAACCACGACCCGCGCCGCCTGGCGGAACGCGCGTCGCTCGCGCTGGACGCGGACGGTCAGCCGGTCGTCGCGTGGTCCGAGGAGACGGCAGATCACCGGCACGCCGTGTACGCGCGCCGCTGGCAGCCGGACGCGGCCCGCCCTGCGGGAGACGGGCAGACGGGCCGCTGGGTGCTGCTCGGCACGCCCGCCGTGCACGCCGGAGCGCTCAGCGCGGGCGGGGACGCCCAGGGCGCGTCCGTGACCGTGGCGGGCGACGGGTCCGTGTACGTGGCATGGTGCGAGGACGACCTGCAGGGCGGCGGGGCGCAGGTGCGCGTCACGCGACTCCCCGGCCGCTGAGCCGGAGTCCGGGTCTCCAGGCCCTCAGGGTCTGCGCCAGCTGCTCGTCACGAAGTACACCGCGCCGCACAGCACGCCCGCCAGCAGCAGGAACTTCAGCAGGCCCGCCAGGACCGACGCCGCAGCCACCACGAACGCGCCCAGGCCGCCCAGCACCTGCCCCAGCAGCCACACGGCCGCCAGCGCCAGGATCGCCAGGAGCACCACACCCAGCAGGGCCACGAGTAACCGCGTCATGAACGCCAGCGTAGCATGCCCGCCCACCCGGCCCGGGAAGCTCCGCCCGGCCCGCCACGGCAACGACAGGGGCGGCCCGGACCACTGTCCGGACCGCCCGATGACCGCGCCCGACCCGGCCGTCTCAGGGGACGGGCGGGCCGGACGGGCAGATCACATGTTCGCGATGAGCGCGTCGCCGAAGGCGGTCGTGCCGACCTGGGTGGGGTTGTCCATCAGGCGCGCGAAGTCGTACGTGACGACCTTCTGGCCGATGGTCTTGCCGATGCTGGCGATGATCAGGTCGGCGGCCTCGGTCCAGCCGAGGTGACGCAGCAGCATCTCGCCGGACAGGATCACGCTGCTGGGGTTGATGACGTCCTTGCCCGCGTACTTGGGCGCGGTGCCGTGCGTCGCCTCGAAGATGGCGTGGCCCGTCACGTAGTTGATGTTCGCGCCGGGCGCGATGCCGATGCCGCCCACCTGCGCGGCCAGCGCGTCGCTGATGTAGTCGCCGTTGAGGTTCAGGGTGGCGATCACGTCGTACTCGGCGGGACGCAGGATGATCTGCTGCAGGAACGCGTCGGCGATCACGTCCTTGATGACGATGCCGCCGGGCAGCTGCAGCCAGGGCCCGCCGTCGATCTCGACGCCGCCGAACTCGCGTTTGGCGAGGTCGTAGCCCCAGTCGCGGAAGCCGCCTTCCGTGAACTTCATGATGTTGCCCTTGTGGACCAGCGTGACGCTCTTGCGGCCGTTGTCGAGGGCGTACTGGATGGCGGCGCGCACGAGGCGTTCGGTGCCCTCACGCGACACGGGCTTCACGCCGAAGCTGCTGCTGTCCGGGAAGCGGATCTTGGTGACGCCCATCTCGTTCACCAGGAAGTCACGCATCTTCTGCGCGCCCTCGGTGCCGGCCATGTACTCGATGCCGGCGTAGATGTCCTCGGTGTTCTCGCGGAAGATGGTCATGTCGACCTGCTCGGGGTTCTTGACGGGGCTGGGCACGCCGGGGAAGTACTGCACGGGGCGCACGCAGGCGTACAGGTCGAGTTCCTGGCGGAGCGCGACGTTGATGCTGCGGATGCCGCCGCCGACCGGGGTGGTCAGCGGGCCCTTGATGCCGACGAGGTACTCGTCGAAGGCGTCGAGGGTGCCTTGCGGCAGCCACTCGTTCTCGCCGTACACCTGGGTGGCCTTCTCGCCCGCGTAGACCTCCATCCAGGAGATCTTGCGCTGCCCGCCGTAGGCCTTCTCGACGGCGGCGTCCAGCACCCGCACCGACGCCTTCCAGATGTCGGGGCCGGTCCCGTCGCCTTCCACGAAGGGAACGATGGGGTTGTTGGGAACGTTCAGCACGTCGCCCTGCATGGTGATCTTCTCGCCCTGGGGTACTTTGATGTGGTTGTCCATAGCAGGGTCACTTTAGCGTACAGGGCACGCAATTTCGGTGCACCGCGTGCAGCGCCGGGGTGTTACCGGGTGCGGCACGCCCCGTTGCGTCTTGACCGCTTCTTCATGTGCCCCTGGCACGTGAAGGTGGGCTGAGATTGTCCACATGCGTCTTCCGGCGGGGCTTGGCATGCTGGGGCTACCCGTTGGGAATTCATCACTGGAGGCAACACATGAGCGAAGACAAAGCCGGAAACCTGCTGGACGCCGCCAAGGCCAAGATCAACGAGGGTGCCGACCGCCTGCGTGCCGCCGGGCACGAGGTCGCCAGTCACGTCGGGAACAACCCCGCCGAGAACGCCGCCGACAAGGCCAAGGCCCTGGAAGACCGCGCGAAGGCCGAGGCGCACAACGCCGAGGCGGACCACCACGCCAACGAAGCCAAGAAGGACTGAGGTTCTTCCCCGACATGAGCGCCCTTCGGGGCGCTTTTTTTGGTTCCGGGGCCTGTCAGGTGGGCTGTTCGCTTCGTGCATGCAACAGTTGTGAGGTACTTTACTGTTTGGTACGTGAAATAGTTTCATGCTTGCAACCGTGAAGGAGGCCACCACGCACCCACCCGCCCCAGCGACAGACCCGCCCCAGCCGCCCGGCCAGCGCCTCGGCCAGCAGATGAAACGCCTGCACCGCTACGTCTCCGGACAGGTCATGAAAGCCATGCAGGAACAGCTGCAGGGAGACGACCTGACGTTCAGCCAGATGACGGCCCTGCACCAGCTGCGCGCCCACTCGCCCGTCAGCGTCGGCCGTCTCGCCGAACTCACCGGCCTGAGCCTCCCCGCCGCCAGCCATCTCACGGACCGGATCGTGCAGCGCGGGTACGCCGAACGCCGCGAGAACCCCGAAGACCGCCGCGCCAAACTCCTCGCCCTCACCGCCGACGGCGAAGCGGTCCTGAACGGCATGGACCGCCGCTTCAACGAGACGTACCAGATGGTCTTCGGCCGCGTCAGCGCCGAAATCATCGAGGCCGCCGCCGATAACATCGAGGCCGTCCTGCAGGAACTGTACGCGCAGGACCTGCAGGCAGGCGTCACCATGCCCGGCTGCGCCGCCGACCCCGCCGCCCCACGCACCACCCCCCTCCCGGAGGACACCGCATGACCCAGACCCAGCAGGCCCCCGAGGGCCGCATCAACTACGCCGACGTGCTGGACTTCCCGACCAAACGCCTGATCCTGATCGGGACGCTGCTCGGCCTGTTCCTCAGCGCCCTCGACCAGACCATCGTGTCCACCGCCCTGCCGCGCATCACGCAGGAACTCAACGGCCTGTCCCTGTACTCCTGGGTCACGACCGCGTACCTGCTCGCCAGCACTGCCATGGTGCCCATCTACGGCAAGCTCTCCGACATCTACGGCCGCAAGCCCGTCCTGCTGTTCGGCATCGTGGTGTTCCTGCTCGGCAGCGCCCTGTGCGGCATGTCCGGCGAAGCGTTCCTGCACAACCTCTTCGGCAGCGGCATGATGCAGCTCGTCGTGTTCCGCGGCATTCAGGGCTTCGGCGCGGCCGCCCTCACCAGCGTCGCCTTCGCGATCATCGCGGACATCTTCGCGCCCGCCGAGCGCGGCAAGTACCAGGGCCTCTTCGGTGCCGTGTTCGGCCTGAGCAGCGTCATCGGACCGCTCCTGGGCGGCTTCCTGACCGACAACGTCTCCTGGCGCTGGGTGTTCTACGTGAACCTCCCCATCGGCCTCGTCGCGCTGGCGTTCATCTTCAGCAAGATGCCGCGCCTCGCCAGCGGCCTGAAACCCAAGATCGACTACCTCGGCGCGCTCCTCATCGTCGTGTTCAGCGTCCCGCTGCTCCTCGCGCTCACCTTCGGCGCGGACGGCACGTACGCCTGGACGAGCACCGTCGTGCTGGGCCTCTTCGCGCTGAGCGCCGTCGCGCTGGGCCTCTTCCTGTTCGAGGAATCCCGCCACGAGAGCCCCATCCTGCCGCTCACCCTCTTCAAGAACCCCACCTTCGCCTGGGGCGTCCTCGCGCGCTTCTTCATCGGCGCGGCCTTCCTCGGCGCGATCCTGTTCCTCAGCCTGTACCTCGTGAACGTGCAGGGCGTGTCCGCCACCAAGGCCGGCACCGCCACCATCCCCCTCACGCTCGGCCTGATCGCGGGCGCCATCGGCAGCGGCCAGCTCGCCTCCCGCCTCGGCTACTACAAGAACATGATCCTGATCGGCCTGTGCCTGATGATGGGCGGCTTCGGGCTGCTCAGCACCCTCAACGCCGACACCCCGTACTTCCAGGTGGTGCTGTACATGGTGCTGCTCGGCCTGGGCCTCGGCCCCGCCCTGCCGCTCTACAACCTCGCCATCCAGAACGCCGTGAAACCCTGGGAGATCGGCGTCGCCACCAGCAGCGGCCAGTTCTTCCAGCAGTTCGGCAGCGTCATCGGGACGGCCGTGTTCGGCGCGATCCTCACCTCGATGCTCCCCACCCAGATCAGCAAGCAGCTCGCGCCCGTCAAGGCCGACGCGCCCCCCGCCATCCGCGCGCAGCTCGACAAGATGGGCAGCGCCGGCAAGAGCAGCGGCGGCAGCAGCCAGGCGACCTTCGACGTGGCCGCCGCCAAGACCAAGGCCGACGTGCAGATCAAGCAGGGCTTCGACGGCCTCCTCGCGGGCGTGACGGGCGCCATCAACACAGGCAACGTCGCCGCCGTGAAAGCCGTCGCCACGAACCCGCAGGTGCCCGCCCAGCTCGCCGCGCAGCTGAACGCCATCCCCGCACAGGCCATCGCCACGCCCCAGGGCCGGACGGCCGTCATCGCCGGACTGCAGAAGGGCCTGAGCGCCGCGCAGGACCAGGCGGTCACGCAGACCAACACCACCCTCGACAAGGTCGGCCGCGCCATCAAGGTCGCGTTCGCCACCACCGTCAGCCGCATCTACCTCGTGAGCATCCTCGTGGCGTTCCTGGCGCTGCTCGCCTCGCTCCCCATGCCGAACCTCCGCCTCCCCCGCAAGGGCGAAGGCACCGGCACCGAGGGCGAACGCCCCGGCCTCGCCGCCATGGAGATGTAATACGGTTTTGAGCTGAACTCCTGGAGTTCAGCCGAGCGAAGCGAGCACCAACAAGTCCGGTGTTGAGGAGATGAAAGCGGGCAGGCGTCCTGTATGGCGTCCGTTCTGCCCAAGAAGGGATGTCGGCGCCGTTTCCGGCATCCCTGGAATCGGATCAACACCGGACAAGCATCACACACGGACGCCGCGCGCGGTATGCCGGACAGGAAGGAGGGCGCCCACCGGTTCGGGGGCGCCCTCCTTCCTGTGCCGCTGTCGTCTGTCAGCGCACGCGCAGGTCACTGTCCAGCAGCATCAGCACGCCGCTCTCCGGCCACAGGCCCGCCGTGAGGGTCAGGCCCGCCGCTTCCCGCCCGGCCTCCTGCACGAACTCCGGCAGCGGCCCGCGCGCCTTCGGGGTGGCCGTCCACGTGGGCGCGCCGTACGGCAGGCCGCTCAGCTCGCAGGCGCGCCGGATGCCGGTGTGCAGGTCGCCCAGCTCGTCCACCAGGCCGTGCTGCAGGGCGTCCTGCCCACTCCAGATGCGGCCGCGCCCCAGTTCGTTCACGCGCTCCTGCGTCAGTCCGCGCCCCTGCGCGACCCGCGCCGTGAAGCGGTCGTACACTTCCTCGATGCTGCGCTCCATCAGTTCCCGCTGCGAGGCACTGAAGGGCCGCGACGGGCTGTAGATCAGGCCCGCGTCGTGCCGCGTCACGGCCTCCGGGTTGAGGCCCTGACGGCGGTTGAATTCCTCCAGCACCGGCTTGCCGCTCACCACGCCGATGCTGCCCGTGATGGTGTACGGGCTCGCCACGACGTGCCGCGCGCCCGCCAGCACGTAGTACCCGCCGGACGCGGCCACGCCGCCCATGACGGCCACGACCGGCTTGCCGAGCCCCTCCAGCACGCTCACCTCCCGCCAGATCAGGTCCGACGCGAGTGCCGAACCGCCGCCCGAATCCACGTACAGCACGACCGCTTTCGTCTGCTCGTCCTGCCCGGCGCGTTTCAGGGCCGCGACCACCGTGTCGGACCCGGCCGTCACTCCGCCGAAGATCGGGAGGGGGTTGCGCTGCGAGCGGCCCGTCATGATGGTCCCCACCACCGGCACGACCGCCACCCGCCCCGCCCTGCGGCCCGCGCGTCCGGCGGGCTTCAGCAGGTCCAGCACGGCACCCATGGGCCGCGTGGCCGGGCCGACCAGTTCGTCCTCGTACGCCACGCGGTCGATCAGGCCCGCCTGCAGCGCCGCGGTGGCCGAGCTGACCGGGTGATCCAGCCACCCGCGCACCGCGTCCACGCTCAGGCCGCGCGCGGCCGCGAGGTCCTCCGCCCAGCTGCCCTCCATGCTGTCCAGCAGCCGCGTGAGCTGCTCGCGGTTGTGCGGGTCCATCTGGTCGTCACTGAAGCGCGTCAGGGCCGACTTGTACTCCCGGATGCGCAGGTTCTCGAACGTCACCCCGTGCCGTTTCAGGAAGGCGCCCAGGTACGTGACCTCCATGCCCAGCCCCAGCACGTTCACCTCTGCCGACTCGGGCGAGACGATCTCGCCCGCGCCGCTCGCGGCGAGCAGGTTCGGCATCCCGAGACTGCTCACGAACGCGACGGTGCGCTTGTGCTCCGACAGGCGCGCCAGTGCGTCCCGGATGGCGCGTGACGTGGCGAGCCCCGCGCTGTACGCCCCGAAGCGCACCAGCACCCCGTGCAGCCACTCGGCCCGCTCCAGCCGCTCCAGCCGGGCCGTGAGGCCCTCCAGCGTCTCCTGGCGGTTCAGCAGCGCCGCGAGCGGATTGCCGGGATTCAGGGCCGGGTAATCCCCGGCGAGGTCCAGCACCACCCACGTCGGACGGCTCACGCCCTGCGGCAGCGCGTCCCCGGACTTCTTCAGGAAGGGCAGGTTCATGCCGCTCAATGTACAGGTCCGGCATGAGGCGCGCCGTCACGCCTGCCGCCCACGCAACCTTCATGCAGCATCCCCGCCGGGCCGGACAGCGCGCCGTGCAGCGGCCGCAGAAAGGGCGGGCCGTTCCGTGGGGAATCGGCCCGCCCTTTCTGCTGTGGTGTCAGTTCAGGGTCTTGATGTACGCGTACACGTTCGCCACGTCGGCGTCGCTGACCTGCGCGGCACTGAACTGCGGCATGGGGGCCTTGAGGGCGCCCGCCGGGGACTGACCGCTGCGCAGCGCCGTCAGGAACTGCTCCGAGGTCCAGCTCTTGGGGCCGTCCGCCGCGTGCAGGTTCGGCCCGATGCCACCCTCGCCGTTCGCGCCGTGGCAGCCGCCGCAGCTCGCGGACGCGAACACGGCCTTGCCCTTGGTGGCGTCGCCGCCCGCCGTGGCGCCCGCCGCCTGCGTGCCGCCCTGGGCGGCTGCCGCCTGCGTGCCCTTCTGCGCGGCGTTCGGGCCGGACGCGGTCAGCGAACCGTCCGCGGCGTTGCTGGACTTCGTGCCGGACAGGTCCGTGTTGCCGGGCGTGCCCGCCTGGTTGCCGGTCCCGGTGTTGGCGGCCCCGCCGCTCATGCTGCTCTGGTCCGCGCTGCTGCCCTGCGCGGTCGTGCTGCCGGGCGCGGTGGACGTGCCGTCGGCGGGCGCGGCGGCGGTGTTCATGCTGGAGGTGCTGGCGCTGCCGCCCTCGCTGGTGGTGCCGGCCGTGGTGCTGGCCGTCGCGGCGGGTTTCTCTTCCTCGTGGGTGGCCAGTCGGTAGCCCAGAATGCTGCCGCCCAGCGTCAGGGCGAGCAGCAGCGTCATGGACACGGCAAACGTGTTCTTCATGGGATTCAGCCTAACACAGCCGCCCAGGGGCGTTTGTCGTGCAGGCAGCCGCCCCTGCACGTGACGTTCATGCTCGCCCGGCCCACCCGCAGGGGATGGACGCCACTCTCCCCGCCGGACCGTTCCCTCAGTCCGGCCGGGCTGCAGGTGCGGCGGGCGCGTCGAGGTCCAGCAGGCGGTACAGGCCCTCCAGGCACCACTGGCGGTACTGCGCGAGGTCCGGGTCCGGGTCGCTCAGGAACCGGACGCTCAGGCCGTCCACCAGCGCCCGCAGCTGCCACGCGCGCCCCACCGGGCCGCCCGACGTGAGCCGCACGAGTTCCACGTCCATGCGGTGCGTCTCCTCGGCGTACGCGCGCTGCAGCGTCATCAGCGAGGGGTCGCGCGTGCTGGCCGCCAGGAAGTCCAGGTACACGGTGTAGAAGCGCCGCGTGCTCTCCACCGTGTAGAACTGGTTCTCGGCGTACGCGCGCAGCCGGTCGTGCGGGGTCGGCGCGAGCCGCAGGGCGCGGCGCGTGGCGGCCGTGATGGTCCGCACGAAGCGGCGCATCACGGCCGCCAGCAGGCCTTCCTTCGTGCCGAAGTGGTACACCAGCGTGCCCTTGCTGACGCCCGCATGCGCCGCGATGCGGTCCAGCGTCACGCCCGCGTACCCCTGCTCGAAGATCGCGAGGTACGCCGCGCGTTCCAGCGCCGTCCGCCGCTGCCGTTCCTGAATGGGATTCACGCGCCGCGCCACGCCGCGCAGTGTAGAGCATGGCCCGCCCCCGCCCCCCGCGCCTGCCTGATCCGGCCGGACGATGCCGCCGGGCAGGAGGGCACGCAACAGGGGAGGGGACCCGGACTCCCCGGACCCCCTCCCCTGAACCGCCCCGCGCGCTGCCGGGCGGACCTGCTCGGTCGTTACTTGCCTGCAGGCGCGGCGTCGGCGGGGGCCGCGTTCGTGGGTGCGGGCGCGACCGTCACCACTTCCGGCATCGTCACGATCTTCAGCTTGGCGACCTGCGCGTCCACGTACTTCTGTGCCGCCTCGCCCGCCAGCTGGTCACGGATCTTCGCGGACACGTCCGCGAGCGGCTGCACGCCCGCCGGGGTGCGGCTGCTGACCACCAGCACGTGCCAGCCGAACTCGGTCTGCACGACCTGCGGGGTGTTCAGCGGGCCGGTGAAAGCCGCCTTGTCGAAGGCGGGGACCGTTTCGCCCATCCCGAGGCAGCCGAGGTCGCCGCCCTGCCCGGCGCTGCCGGGGTCCTTGCTGCTCGCCTTGGCGAGATCCGCGAAGGCCGCGCCGCCCGCGAGCTTCTTCACGATGTCCTGCGCTTCCGGCTGCGTGGCGACCAGGATGTGCTTCGCGCACGCCTGCGCGTCCTGCGCGAAGCTCGACTTGTTCAGCTGGTAGTAGCTCGCGACGAGCGCGTCACCGAACTTGAACTTCGCCTTGATGCTGTTCAGGTACGCGTTGTACACCGCGCCGTCTTCCAGCGTCGCGCGGAAGGTGTCGGCGTCCGCGTACCCGCTGGCGTTCAGGGCGTCCTTGAATTCCGCGTCCGTCGCGAAGTCCGACTTGGCGTCCGCGAAGTTCTTGTCGATCTCGGCGGCGTCGGCCTTGAAGCCCGCCGTGCGCGCCAGCTGCAGGATCGCCTGCTGCCGCGCGAACTGCTGCAGCAGCTGCGGGCGGTACTGGTTGAAGTTCACGAGCAGGTCGTCCGTGAGCGGCACGCCCTGCGCGTTCACGCTGCGGCCCGCCAGCTGACGGAAGTACGCGTCGAACTGCCCGAGCGTGATGGTGTTCCCCCCGACCGTGGCGACCGGCGTGGCCGGATCGGCCGGTGCCGGGGTGGCCGCTGCGGGCGTGGCCGTGGCGGGCGCGCTCTGCGCCGGGACCGCCGGGGTGGTGGGGGTGGCCGGGGCGGTCTGAGCGAAGGCTGCGCTGCCCGCAACCAGGGCCAGGGTCAGGAAAAATGTTCTCACGCCGCTCAATGTACCGTACCCGGCGTGCGGAGAATGAGTACAACTGACGCGCTGCGGCGCGCCCGCCGCCCCGGTGCGTGCGCTATCATCCGGCCCGTGTCCGCTGCCCGCCCGCCCAGTTCCGCGCCCCTGCGCCTCCTCGCCACCCAGGACGCCCGCCGTTACGACGACGTGGTGCGCTCCATGCCGGTCACCAGCGCCCTGCAGGGCTGGGGGTACGGCGAGGCCCGCCGGGTGCTGGGGCAGACGCCGCTGCGGTACCTGATCCTGCAGGGCGACGACGTGGTGGGCGCGGTGCAGCTCATCCGCAAGCGGCTCCTGCCGGGCTTCACCACGCTGTACGCGCCGCGCGGCCCGGCCCTCGCGTCCCTGGACCTGTTGCCCGCCTTCGCGCAGGCCGTCCGGAGCGCCGCGCGGCCCAGCGACGCCTTCCTGAAGATCGAACCGCCCGTCCCCATGAGCGCCGAACACATCCCGGACCGCTACGGCCCGTGGCGCCGCACCGAGTCCGAACAGCCGGAGCACACCATCGTGAGCGACCTGTCGCAGCCGGAAGATCTGCTGTTCTCGGGCCTGCACAGCATGGCGCGCCGCAACGTGCGCGCCGCGCAGAAGTTCGGCGTGACGGTCGCGCGCGACCCGAACTTCGACGACTTCTGGGAGATCTTCAGCGCCACCAACGAACGCGCGAAGCTCGGCGCGTTCCCTCGCGCATACTACGAGACCATGCTGAAGGAAGGCAACGCGCACGGCGGCGAAGCGTACGTGGTGCTCGCCCGGCACGAGGGCAGGGCGCTCGCGGGCGGGTTCTTCGTGACGATGGGGCAGGGCACGTACTACCTGTTCGGAGGCAGCGTCAGGGACGACCGGCCCACCGAGACGGGCGAGGCCCGCAAGGACGTGAAGGCCCCCACCGCCTTCTACTGGGGCGCGATGCTGGACGCCAAAGCGCACGGGTACACCCTCTTCGACTTCTGGGGCATTCCGCGCACCATCAGCGAGGACAAGCACAGCATCGGCCTCGTCCGCATGAAGGAGAGCTTCGGCGGCGACAAGGTCTGGTACCCGGCGTACGAACTGCCGCTCAGCCCGCTCGCGCCCGCCGTGGCCCGCGCGCTGCGCTGGCGCAAGACGCAGAACAACCTCCGCAAGCGCGGCAGCGCCGACGATGTCCTGTGACGCGCGGCCCCGGCGGAGCGTGAGCGCGTGAGCGCCGCGCACGACACGCCGCTTGCCCTGATCGGCTACCCGCCCGAAACGGCCCGCGCGCTGCGCGAACTGGGCCTCACCGCGCTGTCCGTCCCGACCGAACCGCTCGCGGACGTGCTCGCCGCCTGCGCCGCGCTCGGCGCTCCGGGCGCCCTCGTCGCGGCCGCGCAGCAGGGCAGCGTCCTGAGTGCCGCGCACCCCGACACGGCCGCCACCCGCGCCGGAAGTGCCGACGCGCTCTCCTTCGCCGGAGGGCAGCACGGCCAGCCGAGCCGCGCGAACGCCACGCACACCCTGCCCGACGCGCTCCTCGACGCGCTGGAAGACAGCGGCTACCCGGTGCGCGGCGCGAACGCCCTGATCGTCGGGCAGGCGGGCGACCTGGGGGCCGGGATGGCCCTCACGCGCCTGGGCCTGGGCAGCCTCACGCTGGCCGCCGCGTCAAGGCCCGAAGCCGAAGCGCTCGCCCGCGACCTGCCCGCCGGTTTCCGCGCGCAGTTCACGGCCCGCAACGACCCGGCCCTCGTCACGCTCGCCGAACGCGCCGACCTGATCGTCCTGACGGCCGGGACGCTCCCGCCCGGCGTGCTGCAGCCCTTCCACGCGCTGCTCGACCTGACGGGCCGCGCCGGGGGTGCCGCCACGCGCGCCGGAGCGTCCCTCGTGCCGCTCGCCCGCCTGCCGGACCTGCGCCTCGCGCGCCGCCTGTCGCACGCGACCGGACAGCGCTTCGCGCCGGACGCCCTGACTGCACTTGCCCGCCTGCTCCCCTGACCTTTCCCGCCCGGAGAGGAATCCGGCTCAGAGCGGCGCGTGCGGAGAGGGGTGTCTGCTCAGAGGGGGGTCTGGGCTTCGAGGTTCAGCACGGCCTGCGCGGTGATCTCGTCCACGATCAGGCGGCGCATCAGACCGCCGCGCAGGGCCGCGCGCAGGGCCGCGACCTTGCCGAGGCCGCTCACCACGCACAGCGATTCCGGGGCGCGCTGCACGAGGCGCAGGTCCGGGCCGCTCGCGCGGGCGTTCAGGGACAGGCCCTCGTGGCTGCCGTCCTCGCGGTAGAAGACGGTCGCGATGTCGCCCACGGCGCCCTCGGCGGCCAGGGCGTTCAGGTCGGCGGGTGCGAGGTACCCGGCGCTGTACACGTGGCTGGGCGTCTGCGCGGTGTGGCTGCCGACGGAGTACACGAGGATGTCGGCGCGCGCCTGCAGGTCGAGGACGTGCCGGACGCTGCGCTCGCGCCACATGGCCTGCTTGGTGGCGGGGTCGTCGAAGAAGGTCGGGACGGGAAAGAGCTGCGCGTGGGCGGAGTAGTTGCGGGCGAAGCGCAGGATGCTGTCGGTCACGAAGCCGCTCACGAAGTCGGCGGCGTTGGCGGAGCCGTTCAGCTGCACGAAGGTCAGGTCCGGCACGGTGCGCGGCACGAGCGCGTGACTGACGGCGTTCAGGGTGTTGCCCCACGCGAGGCCCACCAGCATGCCCGGCTGCAGCAGGTTGCTCAGGAGGCTGGCGGCGGCGGTGGCGGTGCGTTCCAGCCAGACGTCCTCGCCGCTGCCGAGCGGCACGCTGACCACTTGGGCGCGCAGGAAGGGGTAGATGGCCTGCAGGCGCGCTTCGAGGCCCTGTGCCTGCCCTTCGGGGTCGTGGATGCGGATCTCGACGAGGCCGCTGCGCCGCGCGTACGACAGCAGCCTGGACACCTTGGGGCGCGACAGGCCGAGTTCGGTGGCGATGGCGTCGGTGGTGAGGCCCTGCTCGTAGTACAGGCGGGCCACTTTTACGGCCTGGAGGCCCTGGTCTTCGGTCATCGGCGTTCAGGATACAGCCCGGCGTCAGGATGAGTGCCTTCGCAGCATTCTCTCATGTTGCTGGGCGCGGGGGATTCGCGTGTGACGCGGCTTTCACCGAAAGTTGGGCGAGCGTTCACACCACAAACATGAACGCCTGTTCAAAGCTGCTTGACAATTGTTCATGCAGGTGGAACAGTAGCTTCATCAACAATCCACAGCGCCCTGCCCCACACCGGGAGACAGGCATCCAGGAGGCTTCATGAAATTCAGCGCCATGCAGGAATTCGCCGCCGAACTGCTCGGCACGATGGTCCTCATCCTCTTCGGATGCGGCGTCGTGGCGATGGTGGTTCTCTTCGCCAGCAAGGACCCCGTCATTCCGGGACAGATCGTGAACGGCGGGTACACCAACATCACGCTCGGCTGGGGCTTCGCCGTGCTGATGGGCATCTTCATGTCCGGCGCCATCAGCGGCGCGCACCTCAACCCGGCCGTCACCATCGCCCTTGCCGCGACCGGCCGCCACCCCTGGGCCAAGGTCCCGCACTACATCGCTGCGCAGTTCATCGGCGCGTTCCTCGGGGCCGCCATCGTGTTCGCGGTGTACCACGCCAAATGGCTCGGCTTCGACCCGGCCCTCGACCACACCACCGGCATCTTCAGCACCTTCCCGGCCGTGCCCGGCTTCTGGCCCGGCTTCATCGACCAGGTGGTGGGCACCGCCCTCCTGATGGGCCTGATCCTCGCCATCGGCGACAAGCTCGCCAACCCCGCCGGGGCCGCGTGGGGCGCGCTCGCCGTGGCCTTCGTCGTCATGGCCATCGGCATCAGCTTCGGCGGCATGCACGGCTACGCCATCAACCCCGCCCGTGACCTCGGCCCGCGCCTCTTCGCGGTCATCGCCGGCTTCAAGAACAACGGCCTCACCGACGGCAGCGGCGTGTGGCTCGTCCCGGTCATCGGTCCCATCGTGGGCGCCCTCGTGGGGGCCTTCATCTACGACTTCGTGATCGGCCGCACCCTCCAGAAGGCCCACCTGTCCGCCGTGGGCGAGCAGGGCGTCGACCCGGCCTTCAACCTCGAACAGCAGCGCTGAACCCCCTCGCGCCCCGCCCTCACGGGCCGGGGCGTGCCGAACGTCCCCACCCTCACGCCCCTCACCGGACCGACGCGTCCACCCACAGGAGTCACCATGACCAACGCCGACCAGTTCATCCTCGCGCTCGACCAGGGCACCACCAGCAGCCGCGCCATCGTGTTCGACCACGCGGGCAGCATCCGCAGCATGGCGCAGAAGGAGTTCCGGCAGATCTTCCCGCGCCCCGGCTGGGTCGAGCACGACGCGAACGAGATCTGGAGCACCCAGAGCGGCGTGATGCAGGAAGCCCTGAGCGGCGCGGGCATCCGCGCGAGCGACATCGCCGCCATCGGCATCACCAACCAGCGCGAGACGACCGTCGTGTGGGACCGCAAGACCGGCCAGCCCATCCACAACGCCATCGTGTGGCAGGACCGCCGCACCGCCGGGTACTGCGACGAACTGCGCGCCAGCGGCAAGGCCGAGATCTTCCAGCGCAAGACCGGACTGGTGCTCGACGCGTACTTCTCCGGCACCAAGGTCCGCTGGCTGCTCGACAACGTCGAGGGTGCCCGCGCGCGCGCCGAGGCCGGTGAACTCGCCTTCGGCACGGTGGACTCCTGGCTGGTGTACAAGCTGACGGGCGGCGAACTGCACATCACGGACGCCACCAACGCCGCCCGCACCCTGATGTACGACATCCACACCGGCCAGTGGGACGACGAGCTGCTGGAGATCCTCGGCGTGCCGCGCGCCATGCTGCCCGAAGTCCGCAACAGCTCCGAGGTGTACGGTCAGACCTCCGCGGGCCTGCTGGGCGCGCAGGTCAGGATCGCCGGCATCGCGGGCGACCAGCACGCCGCGACCTTCGGTCAGGTGTGCCTGACGCCCGGCATGGCCAAGAACACCTACGGCACCGGGTGCTTCATGCTGCTGAACACCGGCGACGACGCCGTCCCCAGCCAGAACAAGCTCCTGACGACCGTCGCGTGGCAGCTGGACGGCAAGCGCACCTACGCGCTGGAAGGCAGCGTGTTCGTGGCGGGCGCCGTGGTGCAGTGGCTGCGCGACGGGCTCGGCATCATCCGCACGAGCGCCGAGGTGGAGACGCTCGCCGCGACGGTGGACGGCAGTGACGGCGTGTACCTCGTGCCCGCCTTCGTGGGCCTGGGCGCCCCGTACTGGGACAGCTACGCGCGCGGCACCATCGTCGGCATGACGCGCGGCACGACCGCCGCCCACATCGCCCGCGCGGCCCTGGAGAGCATCGCCTTCCAGAGTGCGGAACTGCTGGAAGCCATGCAGCAGGACAGCGGCGCGAAACTTCAGGAACTGCGCGTGGACGGCGGCGGCAGCAACAACAACGCCCTGATGCAGTTCCAGGCGGACATCCTGGGCGTGCCGGTCGTGCGGCCCAAGGTCACGGAAACCACGGCGCTCGGCGCGGCGTACCTCGCGGGCCTCGCGGTGGGCTTCTGGAAGGACGAGGCGGAACTGCAGGGCCAGTGGCAGGTGGACCGCCGCTTCGAGCCGAACATGAGTGGTGAAGAACGCAAGAAGCGCATGGACACCTGGAAGCGCGCCGTGAAGCGCAGCATGGAGTGGGAACAGGACGCCTGAGTCCGGCCGTCCGGTCTGACCGTCGCCGATCTCGCCGACTGTGCATGCCTGCTCCCCGACCGGTGGGCAGGCATGCACGCGTCCGGAAGGCCGCCCTGACCGCGTGCCGGATGGGGTGCCGCGTCACCCATGAACAAACGTTCTTGTGCGATGATCAAGTGTTCAAGTTGCTGGACTGCAGCACCCCCCAGCGCCCGCCCCCCACCCCCGGCACCCGCCCCACAGGAGCCCCCCATGACCCAACCCACCACCCCCACCCGCCAGGACACCCTCCGCCAGATTCAGGACACCCAGACCTGGGACGTCCTCGTGATCGGCGGCGGCGCCAGCGGCCTCGGCACCGCCGTCGAAGCGGCCAGCCGCGGCTACCGCACCCTGCTCCTCGAAGCGCACGACTACGCCAAAGGCACCAGCAGCCGCAGCACCAAACTCGTGCACGGCGGCGTCCGCTACCTCGCGCAGGGCAACGTCTCCCTCGTCCGTGAGGCCCTCCACGAACGCGGCCTGCTCAAACAGAACGCCCCGCACCTCGTCCGCGACCTCGGCTTCCTGATCGCCGCGTACACCTGGTGGAGCGCCCCCTTCTACGGCATCGGCCTCAAGATGTACGACCTGCTCGCCGGGAAACTCAACCTCCAGAACAGCCGCTACATCAACAAGCAGGAAGCCCTGAAACGCACCCCCACCCTCCGCAAACAGGGCCTCAAGGGCGGCATCCTGTACTTCGACGGGCAGTTCGACGACTCGCGCCTCGCCATCACCCTCATGCGCACCCTGCAGGACCACGGCGGCGTCACCCTCAACCACGCGCCCGTCACGGCCCTCCACAAGAACGCGGCCGGCAAGGTCGACGGCGCCACCTTCCGCGACAGCGAAACCGGCCAGGAGCACCGCGTCTCCGCGCGCGTCGTCGTGAACGCCACCGGCGTCTTCGTGGACGCCGTGCGCCGCATGGACGACGCCTCCGCCAAGGACATGCTCTCGCCCAGCCAGGGCGTGCACGTCGTGGTCGACCGCAAGTTCCTGCCCGGCGACAGCGCCATCATGGTGCCCCGCACCGACGACGGCCGCGTCCTGTTCGCCGTCCCATGGCACGACCACGTCGTGATCGGCACCACCGACACGCCCGTCCCCGAAGCGAGCCTCGAACCGCGCCCCCTGCCGGAAGAGGTGGAATTCATCCTCAAGACCGCCGCGCAGTACATGGACCCCGCCCCCACCCGCGCCGACGTGCGCAGCGTGTACGTCGGCCTGCGCCCCCTCGTGAAGGCCGCCGAAGGCACCGACACCAAGGCCCTCTCGCGCGACCACGTCATCCGCATCTCCGACAGCGGCCTCATCACCCTCACGGGCGGCAAGTGGACCACGTACCGCCGCATGGGCGAAGACACCGTCAACCGCGCCGCACGCCAGGCGGGCCTGCCCGAACGCCTCACCGTCACGCCCGCCCTGCACCTGCACGGCTGGACCACCGACACCCTCGACCAGCACTGGCGCGTGTACGGCACCGACGCCGCCCGCATCCGCGAACTGGAAGGCGCCGGCACGCCCCTGCACCCCGACCTGCCGTACACCGAGGCCGAAGTCCGCTGGGCCGCCCGTTTCGAACAGGCCCGCACCGTGGAGGACATCCTGTCGCGCCGCCTGCGCGCCCTGCTGCTGAACGCCCGCGCCAGCAGCGAGTCCGCCCCACGCGTCGCAGAGATCCTCGCCGAGGAACTCGGGCAGGACGCCGCGTGGCAGGCCAAGCAGGTCAGCGAGTACACCACGCTCGCCCAGCAGTACCAGCTGTAACCACGAACCCCGGCCGGACGCCACAGGAGGGAGAGGGAGCCGGATTCGTCCGCCGCTTCCTCTCCCTCCTTCCGCCCGGCTGAACTCCAGGAGTTCGGCTCACACGGTGTTGATCCGATTCCAGGGATGCCGGGAACAGCAAAGGCATCCCTTCCACCTCCTCCACACCGGACTTGTTGGTGCTCGCTCCGCTCGGCTGAACTCCAAAAGTTCAGCTCAAAACCGTATCAGATAACGTATCAGTGCAGCAGCAGCGCGCCGAGGGCCAGTCCCGTCAGGACCGCCAGGACGGGCGGCACGCGTGTGGCGCGCGTGACCACGAAGGCCGCCACGGCGATCAGGGCGGTGACGGGTCCCGTCACGCTGCCGCGCGCCAGGACCGCCAGTCCCGCCAGCAGCAGGCCCGCCCCGATGGGCAGCAGTGCACGGTACAGCCGCGCGAGGACGGGCGAGCCGCGCTGCGTGACCACGTAGGCTGCCACGACCGCGCCTGCGGGCGGCACGAAGAAGCCCAGCAGGGCCGCAATGCCGCCCGTCATGCCGGCGGCCGCGTGGCCGTACAGGATGATGCTGAGGATGTTCGGGCCGGGCAGCAGCTGTCCGAGCGCGTAGCCCTGCACGAACTGCTCGTGCGTGAGCCAGTGGTGGTTCTCCACGACCACCTGACCCATCGCGGCGAGGTTCACGGCCCCGACCGACAGGAAGCCGAGCCGCACGAACTCCACGAACACGGTGACGGCGCTGCTCACGTGCTTCGTCCGAACAGCACGCCGAGCGGCAGCAGGACGGCCAGGGCGATCACGGTGCCGCCCGGCACGAACAGCGCGAGCAGGCACGTCAGGACGGCCACCACGGTCGCCTGCAGGTGCGTGAGCGTGAAGCGCAGGACATTCAGGCCCGCCGAGGCGCCGATGCCGAGGGCCGCGGCGGCCGCGCCCTGCAGCGCCCCGCTGACGTGCGGGTCCGTGGCGAGGCTCCCGCCGAAGTACGCGCCCGCCAGGGCCGCCATCAGCAGGCTGCCGGGCAGCAGCAGGGCCGTGAGGGCCACCGCGGCGCCCGGCACGCCCCGCAGCTGGTACCCGAGCAGCGCGGAGAGGTTGCCGTTGTTCGAGCCGGGCAGCGTCTGCGCGAAGGTGCTGAACTCCGCGAATTCCTGATCGGCGAGCCAGCCCTCGCGGCGCACGAGGTTGAGCAGGTGCGCGTTCAGGCCGCCGCCGAAGGCGTTCAGGCTAGCGAGCAGGAAGCCCCGGAAGAGGGCGGAAAGAGGAATCCGTGCCCGGCCGGGCGTGGTCCGGGAAGGCGCGGGGCCGACAGGGGAGGCCGCCATGCCCGGAGGATAGGCCTGTCCGGCTGTCACCGGCCCGGTGAACGGCGAACAGAACGAACGAAACGGCCTAACCGTGCAGGTGGGCCGTTGCGTTCATCCTGGACGTTGCGGGTCAGGCGAGTGTGAACAGCAGGGGGTTCCCGGCCGGATCCTGCACGTGCAGGCCCGCGTCGTCCCGTTCATGCGAAACACCTGCCGCCGCGAGCCGCGCGGCCAGCGCGTCCAGGTCTGCCGCGTCCGGCAGCACGAGCGTGGCGCGTTCCAGCTGCGCGCTGCCTGCCGGGGCGCGCGTCCCGCCGAGGCTCTGCCAGGTGTTCAGGCCCAGGTGGTGGTGGTACCCGCCCGCCGAGACGAACAGCGCCTGCCCGGAGAAGCGGCTCACGATGTCGAAGCCCAGCACGCCCGCGTAGAAGGCCTCGGTGGCGGCGAGGTCCGTCACGCGCAGGTGCACGTGGCCCATCACGGTCCCGTCCGGCAGTCCCGCGTATGGGGCGTCCGGTCCGGCCTCGCGCAGCAGGCCCTGGATGTCGACGGGCCTGGAGTCCATCTCGACCTGCGTGCCGTGCCACGTCCACTCGCTGCGGGGGCGGTCGCGGTACACCTCGATGCCGTGCCCGTCCGGGTCGTTCAGGTACAGCGCCTCGCTGACGAGGTGATCGCCCTGCCCGAGGCGCGCGCCGAGGCCCGCCATGTGCCGCACGAAGCGCCCCAGGTCGGCGCGGGTGGGGAGCAGCAGCGCGAGGTGGTACAGGCCCGGACTGCTGGGCGGGGCGGGCCGTCCGGGGCGGGCGTTCAGCGTGAGGAGGGGTCGTGCGGGCACGCCGAGCGTCACGCGGTCAGGCGTGCTGTGCAGGACGCGCAGGCCGAGGCCCTGCGTGTAGAAGGCGGTGCTGCGCGCGAGGTCGGTCACGCCGAGCGTGACGGGGCCGACGCTCAGGCCGCCCGGCAGGTGCGGGGCGGGGGAGGCGGGGGAGACAGTGCCGGTCGTGGTCATGTCGGGACTCCTGGGGTGTGCGGCCGCTCAGCGGCGCCTGAGGATGCGGTCCACGCTGGCCGCGCCGCCGCCGCTGAGGGCCAGGGCGACGCTGGCGGCGAGCAGGGCGAGCGGGAACTCGAAGCCGTTCGGGGAGAAGAACCCGGCCTTGAGGTGCACGATCAGGATGGCGACGAGGATGTTCACGGCCAGCAGGGCGGCGGCGATACGGGTGCCGAGGCCCAGGATGAGGGCCAGTCCGCCGATCAGTTCGACGGCCGCGACGAGGGGCGCGCTCACGCTGGGGAGCGGGACGCCCATCTGGGTGAAGGCGCCGGTCGTGCCGGGCAGGGTGTACGTGAAGAACTTCTGGATGCCGTGCATCAGGAAGATCGCGCCGGTCGAGACGCGCAGCACGGTCAGGCCGAGGTTGGGGCGGGGGCGCAGGGCGGGGGTGGTGTCTGGGTTCAGGGTCGTCATGGGGCCTCCTGGGGGTGCGGTGTGGTCCGGGCGGACGGTGAAGGGGGGGGCGGTATGGGTCGGGCGGACGAGGAAGGTCGTTGAAACGAATGTCTGCGCGCAGAGCGTGCCGCCCCTCAGGGCGCGGCCACCTCCGGCACGTCCGGGCTGACGGCCGCTTCCGGGTGGGTGGCCTCCTCCAGCAGCTCCAGCAGCAGCGCGAGCCGCTGCGGGGGCAGGTGCGCGAACTGCTGGCGGTGCACGTCCAGGTTCGGGCCGTCCAGGCGGGCCAGGAGGTCCAGGCCCGCCTCGCTGATGCGGCTCGTCACGACGCGCCGGTCCCGGCGTTCGCGGGTGCGCGTGACGAGCCCGGCGGCCTCCAGGCGGTCGAGGAGCCGCGTGACGTCCGGGTCGCGGTTGATGAGTTCCGCCGAGATCTCGCCGCAGGTGCGCCCCTCGCCCGCGCCGCGCAGGATCCGCAGCACGTTGTACTGCGGGCCGCTCAGCCCGGCGGACTTCAGCAGGGCCGAGGACGCGACGGTCAGGTCGGCGGCGAGCTTCTGGACGGCCAGGAAGGCGCGGTGTTCGGGTGAGGTGATGGCCGTGGGCTGCGCCGGGGCAGGGGCGGTGCTCTGGGCCGGGCTCGGGGTGTGGGTCGTCATGCGGGCTCCTGACCCTCAATATAGTCGTTGCAACGAACAGTTTCAAGCCGCACCCGCTACCCTGGACTCATGTGGCACTCCACCGACCTGACCCTGCGCCCCCACCCGCGCGGCTTTCACCTCATCACCCACGAGGTGCAGGCCGCCGTCCCGCAGCTCCGCACGCTGCGCGTGGGCCTGCTGCACGTCTTCATCCGGCACACCAGCGCCAGCCTCACCCTCAGCGAGAACGCCTCCCCCGACGTGCGCCGCGACTTCGAGACGTACTTCAACCACGCCGTCCCGGACGGCTGGCCCCCCTTCGAACATACCCTGGAAGGCGACGACGACATGGCCGCCCACATCAAGGCCGCGCTGCTCGGCCCGGCCCTCACGCTGCCCGTCCGGGACGGCCGCCTGCACCTGGGCACCTGGCAGGGCGTGTACCTCTGCGAGCACCGAGATCGGGGCGGCCCCAGGACCCTCACCCTCACCCTGACCGGCGAGACGGCCCGCAACGACTGAACCGCAGGGGCCAGCCCCCGCCGCTCACGCTGTACGTGAAAGGCGGGGGGCAGGGCCAGCAGTGCTCTGCCCCCGCTCCCTCCTCGGTCAGTCGGCGGCGAGGGCCTGCCTGCACTTCAGGAGCGGCATGACCTCGCTCCCGAAGCGTTCCACGCCCAGCACGAAGTCGTCGAAGGTCAGCATCATGCCGGACGTACCGGGAATCTCCGCGAGGCGGTCGATCTCGCGCGCGACGGTGGCGGGCGAGCCGACCAGCAGGCCGATGCCCATGAACGTCGCGCCCTGCAGCTGCGAGATGACCTGCGCGGTCGTTCCGGCCGTGTCGAGGCTCGCCTGCCCGGTCATGAACGCGATGGCGTCCAGGTCCGCGCCGTCCCGGTAGTGCTGCTCGCGCGCGCGGGCCTCGTCGTCCGTGTCGGCGAGGATCACGGTGTACAGCGCGTACGTGCCCACCTGCCGTCCGGCCCGCTGCGCGATGCCGCTCAGGGTGTCGTTGAACGCGCGCAGGTTCGTGCCCTCGGTGTCGGCGATCATGAAGTTGTGGTCGCCGTACTCGGCGCAGAAGGCCATGCCGCGCTCGCTCGCGCCGGCGCACACGAGCGGGATGTCGTGGCTGGGTTTCGGCAGGAGGCGGCAGTCGTCCATCTGGAAGTACTGGCCCTTGAAGTTGCTGACGCCGTCGCGCCACAGGTCCTTCATGACCTGCACGTACTCGCTCGCGTGGTCGTACCGCGCGCCGTAGTGCTCGTCGCCGGGCCACACGCCCATCTGCGCGTACTCGCTGCGGTTCCAGCCGGACACGATGTTGATCCCGAAGCGCCCGCCGGAGATGTCGTCGATGGTGACGGCCATGCGCGCCACCATGGCGGGGTGCAGGGTGAGCGTGGCGACGCTCGCGTACAGCTGGATGCGGCTCGTGACGGCCGCGAGGCCCGCCATGAGCGTGAACGATTCGAGGTTGTAATCCCAGAATTCCGTCTTGCCGCCGAAGCCGCGCAGCTTGACCATGCTGAGCACGAACTCGAAGCCGTGCCGCTCGGCAGCGAGCGTGATGGCCCTGTTCAGCTCGAAGCTGGGCTGGTACTGGGGGCTCGTCGCGGAGAGCATCCAGCCGTTGTTGCCGATCGGTAGGAACACGCCAAAATCCATGATGACTCCTCTTGCGCCGGGAAGGGGGCGCGGTGGGGCAACGGGAATGGAACGCGGGCGGCGCGTGGCGCCACTGGAATCGGTCGGGCATGCAGGGTGAACCGCGGGTCCCGGGGGGCGGGGTTCATGGACACCGAGTCTAGAGAAGGCGTGGGGGGGCGTGTGTGGTGGCCCCGCTAGTCGGGGGAGGGTCAGGCTGTGTACAGTGGTCAGACCTCTGACCACAGGCGGGACACGTGCCCTCGCCCCGGTCGTCCACACGCCCGCCCAGGAGGTCCGCATGTCCCCGCCCGACCCGCCCATGCCCGCCTTCCAGCCTGCCCCTGCCGGACGCAAGGTCGATCACGTGCTGCAGGAGCTGCGGCAGGCGATCACGTCGGGAGGGCTCGCGCCCGGCGATCGCCTGCCGCCCGAACGGGACCTCGCCGCGCAGTTCGGGGTGGGGCGGTCCAGCGTCCGCGAGGCGCTCAGCGTGCTGCAGATGTCGGGCCTGCTCGACGTGCGCCACGGGCAGGGCACCTACGTGCTGCACGTCCCGCCGCCCGCCGATCTCGCCCCGGACGCGGCCACGCCGAACGAACAGCTGGACTTCCTGCCGCTCACCGAGGCCCGCTACGCCTTCGAGCTGGGCGTGGCGCGCCTCGCCGCAGACCGCCGCGACCCCGCCGGCCTGAGTGCCCTGCGGCACGCCGTGACGGCCCTGCGCGCCTCGGCCGTGCAGGGCGACGCGGCGGGCTTCGAGCGCGCCAACCTCGACTTTCACCTCGCGCTGGCCGCCACCACCGGCAACGCCGCCCTGAACGCCGTGGCGGCCCAGCTGCACGCGCCGCTCGCGTCGCAGGGCGCGCGGCGTGTCCGGCGCGCCTTCTACGACGTGACGCCCGCCCGCATCGTGGGGGCCGTGCCGCTGCACGAGGCCGTCGCGGACGCCGTCACGGCCGCGCAACCGGAGGCCGCCATGCGCGCCGTGATGGCCCACTACGCCAACGTCGCCGCGCCGCTCCTCGGCGAGGACCCCCCGCAGCGGGAGGACACGTGACCGACCTGCAGGACACCTTCCGGCAGCGCGGCCTGGGCGCGTCCAGCGGCTTCGGGGACCGGCCCGGCGTGATCGTGGTGGACTTCAGCCGGGGCTTCACCGACCCCGCCAGCCCGCTCGGCGCGGACTACGCGCCGCAGCTGGACGCCACCCGCACCCTGCTGGACGCCGCGCGCACGCGGGCGCTGCCGGTCGCGTTCACGACCGTGTCGTACCCGGACGGGCCGCACGAGGCGACGCACTTCCTCGCGAAGGTCCCGTCCCTGGCGCTGCTGCGCGACGGGTCCGGCTGGGCGGACCTCGACCCGCGCCTGGACGCCCGCCCGGACGAGCCGGTATGGGTGAAACGCTTCGCGAGCGCCTTCTTCGGCCCGCCCCTGCACGCCTGGCTGCAGGCGCGGCGTGTGGACACCCTGATCGTGTGCGGCGCGACCACCAGCGGCTGCGTGCGCGCCACCGTCGTGGACGGCCTGCAGCACGGGTACCGCGTGATCGTGCCGCGCGAGTGCGTCGGGGACCGCGCCGCCGCCCCGCACGACGCGAGCCTCTTCGACATGAACGCCAAGTACGCCGACGTCCTCCCGCTCGCGGAGGTCCTCACGCACCTTCCACCGCCGTCCTGACGCTGCCCTCCGCCCCGCATCCCTCCCGTCCACAGGAGACCCCATGACCCACGACCCGCTCGGCCCCCAACCCCACACCCCGCCCCAGCCGCAGGACGCCCCGCCCGGCCCGCTCGACGGGCTGCGCGTCGTCGAGATGGGCTCCCTCCTCGCCGGTCCCTTCGTGGGGCAGCTGCTCGGCGATTTCGGCGCGGAAGTCGTCAAGATCGAACCGCCGGGCGTGGGCGACCCCATGCGCGCCTGGGGACGGCACAAACCGCAGGGGCAGAGCCTGTGGTTCCCCGTCATCGCCCGCAACAAGAAGTCCGTCACGCTCGACCTGCGCCAGCAGGCGGGCCAGGACATCGCCCGCGAACTGATCGCCGGGGCCGACGTGCTCGTCGAGAACTTCCGTCCCGGCACGCTGGAACGCTGGGGGCTCGGCCCGGACGAACTGCACGCCCTCAACCCCCGCCTCGTCATCGTGCGCGTCAGCGGGTACGGGCAGACCGGACCGTACCGGGGCCGCGCGGGCTTCGGCAGCATCGGCGAGGCGGTCGGCGGGCTGCGCGCCCTGTCCGGCGAGCCGGGCCAGCCGCCCGTCCGGGTCGGCATCAGCATCGGGGACATGCTGGCGGGCACGCTCGGCGCGCTGGGCGCCATGATGGCCCTCTTCGGGCGCCTCCGGAGCGGTCAGGGGCAGGTGGTCGACATCAGCCTGTACGAGGCGGTCCTCACGTACATGGAGAGCATGATTCCCGAGTACGCCCTGACCGGCCAGACGCGCGAACGCAGCGGCAGCGTCCTGCCGGGCATCGCGCCCAGCAACATCTACCCGGCGCTCACGGCGGCAGGCGAGCCGGGCGAGTGGGTCGTGATCGGCGCGAACGGCGACAACGTCTTCCGGCGACTCGTGCAGGAGATGGGCGAGCCGGGCCTCGCCGACCACCCGGACTACGCGACGCACGAGGCGCGCGGTCAGCACATGCGCGAGATCGACGACCGCATCGCGCAGTGGACGTCGGCCCTCGGCGCGGACGAGGTCGTCGCGCGGCTGGAGGCGGCAGGCGTGCCCGCCAGCAAGATGTACAGCGCGCGCGACATGATGAACGACCCGCACTTCGCGGCGCGCGGGAACATCGTGACGCTGCCGCACAGGACGCTCGGGGACTTCCCGATGCAGGGCGTCGTGCCGCGCCTGACCGGCACGCCCGGCAGCGTCCGCACGCTCGGCCCGGACCTCGGGGAGCACAACGCCGAGATCTACGGCGAACGGCTGGGCCGGACGCCGGAACAGCTCGCTCAGCTCGCCGCGGACGGCGTGATCTAGGCTCTCGGTATGACCCAGCCACCCGCGCCCGCCCCGTCCGCGCCCGTCCCGCAGCATCACGTGCCGCCGGACCACGTCCGTATCGTGGAGGTCGGCCCGCGCGACGGCCTGCAGAACGACGCCACGCACCTCACGCCCGCCGTGCGCGCCGAACTCGTGACGCGCCTCGCCGCGTCGGGCCTGCGCGAGATCGAGGCCGTGAGCTTCGTGCACCCGCAGCGCGTGCCGCAGATGGCGGGCGCCGAGGAGGTCGTCACGCTCGCCCGCCACGCCCTGCCCGCCACGGACGCCCCCGCCCTGATCGGGCTGGTCCTCAACGAGCGCGGCTTCGAGCGGGCCGTCTCGGTCGGACTGCGGCACGTGCGCTACGCCTTCCCCGTCACGGAGGGCTTCGCGCGCCGCAACCAGAACCAGACGGTCGAGGAGGCCCTCGCGCTCGCCCGGACGCTCGTCGCCCGCGCCAGGGAGCACGACCTTCAGATCGGGGTGGTGCTCGCCACGAGCTTCGGCTGCCCCTTCGACGGCCGCGTCGCGCCCGCGCACGTGCTGCGCGTCGCGGAACAGGTCGCGCAGGACGCGCCGGACGAACTGGTGTTCGCGGACACCATCGGCGTCGGCAATCCCGTCGCGGTCCGCGAACTGCTGCGCGGCGCCGTCCGGTTCGGCGTGCCCGGCATGCGACTCGGCGCGCACTTCCACAACACCCGCAACACCGGGTACGCCAACGCGGTCGCCGCCGTCGAGTCCGGCGCCACGTCCCTCGACAGCAGCGTCGGCGGGCTGGGCGGCTGCCCCTTCGCGCCGCGCGCGACCGGCAACGTCGCCACCGAGGACCTCGCGTACCTGCTGCGCGAGATGGGCGTCCACACCGGCCTGGACCTCGCGTCGCTCACGCAGACGGGCGAGTGGCTCTCCCGGCAGCTGGGGCACGCGCTGCCCGGCATGCTCGCGCAGGCAGGCGACTTCCCCGCCTGACCCGCCCCCCGTCACGCGGCGTGAACGTGACGGGGGTCCCGCGCGTCCCGCGCCTCGCCCGGTACACTGGCGTGTTATGCCGAGCCCCGTTCCCACCCCGCGCCCGAATGCCCGCCCGCGAGTCAAGCCCGAAGTCATGAGTCCCGTCGGTGGCCGCGCGCAGCTGCACGCCGCCGTGGAGGCGGGCGCGGACGCGGTGTTCTTCGGCCTGGACCACAGCTTCCAGGCGCGCGCGAAGGTCGGCTTCCAGCCGGAGGACCTGCCCGGCATCATGAGCGACCTGCACGTGCGCGGCGTGAAGGGCTTCGTGACCTTCAACACCCTGGTGTTCGACCGGGAACTGCGCGAGGCCGAAGCGCAGCTGATGCACCTCGCGCAGAGCGGCGTGGACGCCATCATCGTGCAGGACTGGGGGGCCGCGCGCCTCGCGCACGCCGTCTGCCCGGACCTGCCGATCCACGGCAGCACCCAGATGAGCATCACGAGCGCCGAAGGGGCCGAACTCGCGCGGCGGTTCGGCGCGAGCCGCGTGGTGCTGGGCCGCGAACTGTCCCTGCGGGACATCGGGCGCATCGCGGCCGCCACCGACATCGAACTGGAGACCTTCGTGCACGGCGCGCTGTGCGTCAGTTACAGCGGGCAGTGCTTCTCCAGCGAGGCGTGGGGCGGCCGCAGCGCGAACCGCGGGCAGTGTGCGCAGGCGTGCCGTCTCCCGTACGACCTGCTGGTGGACGGCGCGCAGCGCGACCTGGGCGACGCGCGTTACCTGCTGTCGCCCGGCGACCTGTACGCCCTGCATCAGGTGCCGGACCTCATGGCGATGGGCGTCAGCTGCCTGAAGATCGAGGGCCGTTACAAAGACGCGGAGTTCGTGGCCCTCACGACCGCCGCGTACCGGCAGGCGGTGGACGAGGCGTGGGCCGGGCAGGCGCTCAGCGTCACGCCGCAGCAGGAGCAGGACATCGCGCAGGTGTACTCGCGGGGCCTCGCGCCGCACTTCATGGCGGGCACGAACCACCAGACGGTCGTGCGCGGCCGCGCCCCCCGGCACCGGGGCGTGCGCGTCGGCACCGTGACCGAGGTGACGCAGAAGGGCGTGCGCGTCGAACTGGACGGCGTGACCCTGCACCCCGGCGACGGCCTCGTGTTCGACGCGGCCGACTGGCGCGACCCGGCCGAACGCGAGGAGGGCGGCTTCCTGTACGAGATCTTCACGCGCCGCGGCCGTCAGGACGAGGCGGGCAGCGGCGAGGCCGAACTGCGCTTCGGGCAGGGCGCCGTGAACGGCCGCCGCATCCGGCCCGGCGACTGGGTGTGGCGCACCTCCGACCCCACCCTCACCGCCCGCGTCAAACCGCTGCTGGACGCCGCCGACCCGCTGCACACCCGGCCCGTCCGGGCGCACTTCGTCGGCGTGCTCGGCGAGGCCCCCATCCTCACCCTGACGGACGACGCGGGCCATACCGTCACCGTGACGGGCGACGCGCCGCTCAGTGCCGCCCGCAACCGCGCCCTCGACGACGCCACCCTCCGCGACCAGCTGTCCCGCCTGGGCGGCACGCCGTACCACCTCGCGGACCTGAGCAGCGAACTGGTAGGGGAGACGTTCCTGCCCGTCAGCGCCCTGAACGCCCTGCGCCGCGAAGCCGTCACGGCCCTGACCGCCGCGCGCGGCGCCGCGCCCGCACGCGACGTGCAGCCCGCCCTGACGCGCCTGCTGCCGGACGCGCCCGCCCCGCACGCCGCGCCGGGCACGCCGCGCCTGCACCTGCTCGTCCGCACGCCCGAACAGCTGGACGCCGCCATCGACCTGCGCCCCGACAGCATCACCCTCGACTACCTCGAACTGTACGGCCTGAAACCCAGCGTGGAGCGCGTGCAGGAAGCCGGGATCGAGGTGCGCGTCGCGTCGCCCCGCATCCTGAAACCCAGCGAGCAGAACATCCAGAAGTTCCTGCTGTCGCTCGGCGCGGGCCTCCTCGTGCGCAGCGGCGGCCTGCTCGAAGGCCTGCAGGGCACCCCGGACGCCCCCGCCCTCAGCGGTGACTTCTCCCTGAACGCCGCGAACGTCCTCTCCGCCCGCGCGCTCCTCGACCTGGGCCTCGTGCGCCTGAATCCCGGCCTGGACCTCAACGCGCGGCAGGTGCAGGACCTCGCGTCGCTCGTCGGACCGGAGCGGCTGGAGGCGACCGCGTACGCGCACCTGCCGGTCTTCCACACCGAGCACTGCGTGTTCTGCCGCTTCCTGTCGGACGGCACCGACTACACCAACTGCGGGCACCCCTGCGAGTCGCACCGCGTCGCGCTGCGCGACCACCGGGGACAGACGCATCCCGTCATGGCCGACGTCGGCTGCCGCAACACCGTCTTCGAGGGCCGCGCGCAGACGGCCGCCGCGCACCTGCACGACTGGCTCGCGTCGGGCCTGCGCGACTTCCGCCTGGAGTTCGTGCACGAGGACGGCGCGGGCGTCCGCGAGGTCGTCACGGCGTTCCGGGCGTTCCTGGCGGGCCGCGTGAGCGTCCCGGAACTGGAGGCGCGCCTCGCGGCCGTCACGAGCCCCGACGCGCCGAACGGTCAGGGCGTCACGGAAGGCAGCCTGTTCGTCCCGGCCGGGTTCGAGGGCCTCCCGCAGCTGGACCTCATCCGGAACTGACCCGCGCCGGGAGGACCTCCCCGACAGGACCGCCGCCGGTGACTCCGCCGGGACGTGCCTTCCGTCTCATCCCGGATTCCTCCGGCTGTCATGTCAGCTGAACTTCATTTCCGGAGTGTTCATGAAGTGAGGGCGGCAAGAGTTCCGTGCGGTCCCTGGTGTACGCTCAGGCATGACGACAGGTCAGGCGGGGACGGCAGAGGCGCAACACTCCACATGCTCTCCCTGGATGCAGGCGCACCCGGTCAAGATCGAACGCCACGACACGGCGGCCCGCATCCACCACACCAACACCGGGCAGCGCCCCGTGGACCTGTACCACACGCACGAGCGCGGCCTGTACGTGTCGCGCCGCTTCGTGGACCACCCGCGCATCGCGTACTGGCAGGCACACCTGCTGCCGGACGTGATCCCCCTGCAGGACGGCACGGAACGCCTCGGCATCCAGCTGTGCCGCTACGACTTCCACGGTGAGCGCGTCCACGACTACTACATCGACATCGCGACCATCACGTGCCAGGGCGACGTGTGGACGGTCCGGGACCATTACCTCGACCTGCTCGTCTGGGACGGCCTGTGCGCCGAGATCGCCGACACGGACGAACTGAACGCGGCGCTGCAGGCGGGTTTCATCGGGCAGTCGGAATTCGCGCGGGCCATCTCGGCGGCGCACGGCGTGCTGAACGGCCTCGCCCGGCACGGGTACGACGTGCGCGCCTGGCTCGCCAGTCAGCAGCTGCGGCTGGAGTGGGACCTGACCACCACCGTCGCCTGACTGGTGCTGGTGGGCCGCACGCTCATACGATGTTGAGCTGAACTTTTAGAGTTCAGCCGAGCGAAACGCGAAGCCGCCGCAGTTCCCGGCATCCCTGGGATCGGATCAACACCGTATCACTCCAGCCGGTCGAGTCTCGCGGCGCCCCAGCGCAGCGTTCCCCACGTGAGCAGCAGCGTCAGCAGCAGCAGGCCCGCGAGGCCCGCCGCGCCCGCCGGAGTCCACAGGGCGCTCAGGCCCGGGTACAGGAACGGCACCGTCACGCTCAGCAGCACGGGCCTTGCGAGCAGCGCGACCGCCAGCAGGCTCGCGAGCAGGCCCGACCCGATGTACAGCAGGCCGCCCGGTGAGAAGCCGATCTCGGCCGGGTTGTCGGCCGTGAAACGCGGGAGGGCCGCCCCGAGCCCCACCCCGAGCGCCGTGAGCGTCAGGGCGTTGCTCAGCCCGATCAGCACCGACGCGGTGACGGTGAGCGTCCCCAGGCCCAGCAGCGCGGCGCTCGTGACGGCCAGCGTCAGGCTCAGGGTGAGCATCACGGGCAGCAGCCCCAGGAACTTGGCGCGCACCACCTGCCAGGACGTGAGCGGCGACGTGCGCAGCAGCCAGTACGCGCGGCCCTCGGTGCTCAGGGCCGGGAAGGCCAGCCGCACGCCCACGCCCGCGATCACGAATCCCTGAAAGGCGAGCTGCAGGTAGCCCACCACGCCCCGGAATGCCGGGATGGGCGGGAGCGGCAGGCTGCGGACGCTCACCAGGTACACGGCGGCCAGCGCGACCAGCACGAGCAGCTGACTCCACTGGGTCGGGTCGCGCAGCGTCACGTTCAGGTCCTTCCCGGCCAGCCGCCCGCCCGCCCCGAACCGCGCGAGCGCCCGCTGGACGGGACCGGCCGGGCGGGACGCGGGGTCCAGCCGCAGGCGCGAGCTGTCCAGGCTGCGTGCCCAGCCCGCCTGGTACGCGTACCCCGCCACGAGCGGCGCGAGGACGCCCAGCACGCAGGACAGCAGCAGCAGCGGCAGCACCCCCCAGTGCAGCCTGCCGTGCGCCGCCTGCCAGATCGTCTCGGTCGCCCACCCGTGCGGCCACGCGAGGTTCCCGCCGCCCGACAGTTCCCGCAGCACGCCCTGCAGCTGCAGCGGGTCGGCGGCCCGCGCGACGAGCGCTTCCGGGTGCAGGGCACGCACACCGTACACCAGCGCGGCACTGATCACGACGCCCAGTCCCGTTGCGACCTCCCGCACGCGCGACACGGGCGACACCCGCATCAGCAGCACCGCCAGCAGCGCCCCCAGTCCCACCGGCAGCGCGTACAGCAGCACCGCTGCCAGGGCCGCGAGCAGCGGGTACCACGCGGGCGCCCCGAAGTGAGCGCCGAGCGCGAACAGCACCGGCAGGGTCAGCAGGGTCGGCACGAGGGCTGCCGCCACGAACGTCTCCGCGACCTTCAGCGCGAAGACCCGCCACGCCGGGATCGGCTGCGCCAGCAGGAAGTTCAGGTCCTCCGACAGGTACAGGGTGCTGATGGCGGTCGTCACGGCCGAGAACGTCACGCCCGCCGACAGCACCAGCAGGCCCGTCTCCAGTGCGCGCCGGAACACGCCCAGCCCGATGAAGCCGAAGCCCGCCAGGAACGACAGGGCGCGCAGCGTGCCCGCCACCTCCGCCCACACGAACAGGCCCGCCAGGACGGCCAGCAGCGCGAAGCCCATCTTCGGGCCGCGCGTCAGGGCGTTGCGCAGTCCCAGGGCCTTCAGGTGCAGCAGCGAGCCGTCCGCGCGCCGCGCCGTGACGGGACGGCTCACGCGCGCCTGCCCCGTCCGGCCTGCGCCGGGGCTGCCGCGTCCTGCGCCGCGCCGGCCGCCTGTTCCTCCTCCAGCAGCCGGAAGAACACGCGCTCCAGGCTGTCGCCGTCCACGCCGCCTGCCCGCGTGCCGGTCTGGGCGCGCAGGTCGTCCATGGTGCCCTCGCCCAGCACGCGGCCCCGGTCCAGCACCACCAGCCGGTCGCAGACGGCCTCCGCGAGCGGCAGGCTGTGCGTCGTAAGCAGCACGGCGTTCCCGGCGTCCGCGTGCGCGCGGAACAGTTCCCGCACCTGCCGCGCCGCCTGCGGGTCGAGGCCCACCATCGGCTCGTCCACGATGAGCACCTTCGGGTTAGGGAGGAGGGCCGTGATGATCGTCAGTTTCTGCCGCATGCCGTGCGAGTACGTCTCGGTCAGTTCGTTCCCGAAGTCCGACAGCCGGAAGTACTCCAGCCAGCGGTCGATCTCGCGTTCCGCGTCCGGCAGTCGGCGCAGGCCCGCCACGAAGCGCAGGGTCTCGCGGCCCGTCAGTTTGCCGTACAGGTGCGGCCGGTCCGGGATGTACCCGAACGACGATTTCGCCGGGATCGGTTCGGCCCACACGTCGTACCCCGCCACGCGCACCGTGCCCGCGCTGGGCCGCGTGAGGCCCACGAGCGCGCGGATGGTGGTGGTCTTGCCTGCGCCGTTGCTGCCGAGCAGCCCGAACAGGCCACCGCGCGGCACGGTGAAGCTCAGGTCGTTCACGGCCGTGTGCCGCCCGTAGCGTTTGCTGAATCCGGAAACGTCAATCACAGGTTTCAACATAGTCCCGGCGCAGTCACGCAACCCTGACACCCTCGCGTCTTCATGTTCGCGGGTCCGTGCGTTCTTCTGGCGCCGCACGCGTGACTTTTGCACGAAGCAAAGTGGGCCGAATCACGGTCCTGCGGGCCGTTCGGGGGGGGTGTTTGCGGGGTTTCGCACATGCAGGCGCCCGCGCGTGGCAATCCCCACATCACGGAAGGAATCCGTGAGCGCCGCGTAAGACGCCTGAGGCTAGCGTACGTGTCAGAGCGGGCGGACGGCCCTGGAGGTAAGCGCATGAAGGTTCAGTCGATGATGGTCGCAACGGGATTCCTGATGGTCGTCCTCTCCGCATGTGGCGGCACCACCACACCGACCGCCGTGTCGGGCAACAACTCCAACGGCGGCAGCAAGACCGTCGTGACGCCCAGCGCGCCGCCTGACCTCGCCCCGAGCGCCGACGAGCAGCGCATCCTCGACGAGGTGAACGCCGCGCGCGCCGTCGCCCGCAACTGCGGCAGCACCCACTACGACGCGACCACGCCCCTCACCTGGAACGCCCTGCTGGCCGCCGCCGCGCTGCGTCACACGCAGGACATGGCGTACAACGGCTACCGAGAGGCGAGCGCGCAGGAACCGGACGCGCCACACACCGGCTCGGACGGCAGCACGCCGCAGCAGCGCATCACGGCCACCGGGTACGGCTGGCGCGTCAGCGGCGAGAACGTCGCCGCCGGGTACGCTCTGGCCGACATGGTCACCGCGTGGCTGAACAGCCCCGGCCACTGCCAGAACATCATGAACCCGAAATTCAGGGAGATCGGCATCAGCTACATGAGTTACAGGGGCGCAAAGTACAACACCTTCTACACGCAGGACTTCGGGGTACGCTGAACCCCGGGCCGTGACCGGACCCGTGTGTGTCATGCGGGAGCGGGTGTGGCGCTGGCGTCCCTTCGGACGGCCGCGCCACACCCGCCCAATCCGGAATGCCTGTGATGCCTGCCGCGAGGCCTCGCCGCAGCGGTGCCGGACCTCAGCGGTGCGGGTCGAGCGTGACCTGCGCCACCCGCGCCACCTCCTGCCCGTCCGCGTCCAGCAGGCGCGACAGCACCCGCTCCTCAGCACCCGCGTCCGTGCTCTCCGGCGGGCTCCATGCTCCCCGGTGCCCGTGACGGGCGGACGCGGCCCGCTGCGCCGCTCCGAGCGACTGCGCGAAATGCACCCGCACGAACCCCGCACCATGCCGGACCTCCAGCACGAACACCCTCACGGCGGGGGACGCCGCCCGGCGAGCATCAGAACACCCCGAGCTGCAGAAACAGGTACGTGATCGGCACGGCGAACAGCAGCGAATCCAGGCGGTCCAGCAGCCCCCCGTGCCCCGGCAGGCTGGTGCCGCTGTCCTTCGCGCCCAGCGAGCGTTTCAGCAGGCTCTCGGACAGGTCGCCCAGCTGAGACGCGCTCGCCACGAGCGCCGAGTACAGGAACGCGTCGAACAGCGACCAGATGCCCGCCAGCCGCGTCACGACCAGCACCAGCAGGAAACTCGCGACGAGCCCCCCGATGGCACCCTCCACCGTCTTGGCGGGACTCACTTCCGGCGCCAGCTTCCGCCGACCGAAGAAGTACCCCGCGAAGAACCCGCCGATGTCCGTCGCGAACGTCGCCAGGAGCGGCAGCGCGAAGTAGATCAGGCCGTCCGTGCCGTTCGGCGTGTACCGCAGCAGCAGGAAGTACCCGAGCAGCCACGGGATGTACAGCAGCCCGAACAGGCTGTACACGATCCGCTCCAGCGGCCGCTCGCCCGGACGGATCACCTCGATCACCAGGAAGTAGAACAGCGCGAAGCCCAGGATCACCTCGCGCCACGACCCGCCCGCCCACGGGGAGGGGAGGCCCGGCAGGCTCGCCACGATCAGCGCCGACCCGAACAGGTACACGCTGATGTGCCGCACGTCCAGATCACGGCGGTCCAGCATCCGCACGTACTCGCGCAGCGACAGGAACGACACGAGCAGCAGGGCGGGCAGCAGCGTCGGCCAGCCGAACAGCACGGCCAGCACCACCACGCTGAACCCCACCACGGAGGTCAGGACCCGGACGCTCAGCGTCTCCATGAACTCCGGGCCGCGGACGCGCGGTGGGGCCGACAACGGCTCTGGAATGTCAGGGGGGCGCGGGGCCTCACCCTAGGATGTCCTGCTCCTTGCGGGCCGTCACGTCGTCCACCTTGCGGATGAACTCGTCCGTGACCTTCTGCACTTCGGTCTCGCCGCGCTTCACCTCGTCCTCGCCGACACCCTCCAGCTTCTTGAGGTCGTCGAGCGAGTTCTTGCGAATGTTGCGCACCGCGACCTTCGCGTCCTCGGCGTACCCGCGCGCGTTCTTGACGAGGTCCTTGCGGCGCTCCTCGGTCAGCATCGGCAGGCTGATGAAGATGGTGTCGCCCTTGTTGTTCGGGTTCAGGCCCAGGTCGCTGTCGCGGATGGCGCGCTCGATGGCGGGCAGCACGCTGCGGTCCCACGGCTGGATGTTCAGGGTGCGCGAGTCGGGCGTCGTGATGTTCGCCAGCTGATCGACCGGCATGGGCGTCCCGTGGTAATCCACCACGATCTTCTTCAGGATGCCGGGGTTCGCGCGGCCCGTCCGCAGGATCGAGAGGTTGCTCTCCAGCGCCTCGATGGCCTTGCCCATGCGTTCGCGGGCTGCACTGCTGATGTCTTTGATGTCCATGTGAAACTCCTTGCGGCCCATTGTAGTGCGTCCCCGCGCGGGCCGCCAGAACACGAAATGCGGAGGGAAGCGTCCAGGCCCGCCCCGTCCAGCCCGCCCACCGCGTGGGCCGGACGGGGCAGGGCTGGTCAGGCTTTCGGGGTGTGGATGAGCGTCCCGACCCGCTCGCCGTGGAACAGGCGGCGCAGGTTGCCCGGCTCGAAGATGTCGAACACCACGATGTCCAGGCCCTTGTCCATGCAGAGCGTGATGGCGGTCGCGTCCATCACCTCCAGGCGCTGCTCGACCACGTCCATGTGCGTCAGCGAATCGTACCGCACGGCGTCCGCGTTCTTGCGCGGGTCGGAGTCGTACACGCCGTCCACGCTGTTCTTCGCCATCAGCACCACTTCCGCGCCGATCTCCAGGGCGCGCAGCGTGGCGGTCGTGTCGGTCGTGAAGAACGGCGCGCCGTTCCCGCCGCCGAAGATCACGACGCGGCCCTTCTCCAGGTGACGCATCGCGCGGCGACGGATGTACGGCTCGGCCACGGCCGCCATCTGGATGGCGCTCATGACGCGCGTGGGCCGTCCCGCCTGCTCCATCGCGTCCTGCAGGGCCATGGCGTTCATGACCGTGCCGAGCATGCCGATGTAGTCGGCCGTCGCGGCGTCCATGCCGCTGCCGTTGCGCGCGCCGCGCCACAGGTTCCCGCCGCCGATCACCACGGCCAGCTCCACCTCGGTGCCCGACAGGGCCTCCGTGATGCTGTGCGCGAGGCTCAGGGCGCGCTCCGGGTCGATGCCGAAGCCCTTCTCGCCGGCCAGGAACTCCCCGGAGACTTTCAGAATGACGCGTTTGTACATGTGGTCCTCCTCCGCCTGCGCGGGGTGAGATGCCTCGGTGAAGCCCGGTCGCTGGTCACGCTCGCCCACCTTGGGGCGGCGCGGCGGGCCGTGACGGGTCGCCCGCAGCATAGCGTGACGGGCCGCGCCACCCGGCCCAAAAAAATCCAGCGGCGCGTGCCACTGGATGTCCCCGCGCGGCGCACCGGGATGAAATGGAGGCCCCGTGCGGGGGCCTCGGGGAGGGGTTCAGCCGCCGATCTCGAAGCGGACGAAGCGGCGGATGCCGGTGTCGCCCAGGTACTTGGACACGGTCATGCTGCTGTCCTTGACGAACTTCTGCTCGCCCAGCACGCGCTCCTCGTAGAACTTGCCGATCTGGCCGCCCACGATCTTCGCGGCGAGCTCGGGGTTCTTGCCCTCGTTGATAGCCTTGTTGGTGAGCACCTCGCGCTCCTTCTCGATGTCCTCGGCGTTCACCTCGTCGCGCGTCAGGTACTGGGGGCGCTCGGCGGCGACGTGCAGGGCCACGTCCTTCGCCTGCGTCTCGGTGCCGCCCGCCAGGTCGACGAGCACGCCGATCTTGCCGTTGCTGTGCACGTACCCGGCGAGGTTCTGACCCTCGATGTACGCGACGCGGTTGAGCACCAGGTTCTCACCGATGCGGCCCGCGGCGGCCGCGAGTTCGTTGCCGACCGTGTCGCCACTGTCGAGCTTGAAGTTCTTGAACTCCTCGGCGTCGTTCGTCTGCGCCTTGAGGGCCGCCTCGGCGAGCTGCTGCACGAGCGCCTGGAAGTCGCTGTTGCGGGCCACGAAGTCCGTCTCGCTGTTCACTTCGACGATGGCGGCCTTGTCGCCGTTCACCACGAAGCGCACGAGGCCCTCACGGGCTTCACGGTCGGTCTTCTTGGCGGCCTTGACGATGCCGCGCTCGCGCAGCAGGGCCACAGCCTTTTCCTCGTTGCCCTCGGCGTCGGCCAGGGCCTTCTTGACGTCCATCATGCCGGCGCCGGTCATTTCGCGCAGCTTCTTGATCGATTCCATCATGGTCGTTCCTCCTGGGGGCAGTCCCCCGTTCCTGAATTGAAGGTGTGGGTGGTGAAGCTCCCCGGCATCATCGCTGCCGAGTGGCAGGCACGTGTCAGCCGCACCAAACAGCCGTCAGTCCCCCTTCGGGCACCTGACGGCTGGGACCGGGAGAGCGTCCCGGTGCGGGGTCAGGCTCAGGCCTGGACGGCGTCCTGCTCGCTGTCCTCGCTGCCTTCGGCGGCGGCCTCGGCGACTTCCTCGCCGCCACCGCGCGCTTCCACGATCAGGTCACCGACGCGGTGCGCGATGAGCTGGATGCTGCGGATGGCGTCGTCGTTGCCGGGCACGATGTAGTCGAGCACGTCCGGGTCGCTGTCGGTGTCGGCCAGCGCGATGACGGGAATCCCGAGCTTGTTCGCTTCCTGCACCGCGATGATCTCCTTCGTGGGGTCCACGATGAAGAGCGCGTCGGGGAGGCGGGTCATCTTGCGGATGCCGCCCACGTAACGCAGGAGACGGTCGCGCTCGCTGCCGAGCTGGATGCGCTCCGCCTTGGGGCGGTCGTTGATGCGGCCCGACTCGAACAGCTCGTCGAGCTCGTCGAGGCGCGTCACGCGGGTGCGCATGGTGCGGAAGTTGGTGAGCATGCCGCCGAGCCAGCGGCTCGTGACGAAGGGCATGCCGGTGCGGCGCGCTTCGAGCTCCACGATCTCCTGGGCCTGCTTCTTGGTGCCGACGAACAGGATGGTGCCGCCGCGCTCCGAGAGGTCCTTGATGTAGTCGAAGCTGCGGTCGATCTGCTTCAGGGTCTTCTGCAGGTCGATGATGAAGATGCCGTTGCGCTCGGCGAAGATGAACCGCTTGAACTTGGGGTTCCAGCGCTTCGTCTCGTGGCCGAAGTGCACGCCGGCTTCCAGCAACTGCTTCATTCCGATGTAGGACATGGTACTCCTGAGCGTTTCAGGTCAAGATTTGCTCACCCCCGCCGGACGACCAGCCGCGCGACGCTCCAGCGTGCGGCTCTGGGCAGGGGGGCACCCAAACATGGATTATACCACGGCGAGGGCCGCCCCCATCAAGAGTGGAGGCGGCCCGACAGGGGAACAGACGGCCGGGTGAAGGCGATCAGGCCCGCCCGCGCGTCACTTGACGCGGGCGATGCCGTCCTGCGCGAGCCGGTACCCGGGGTTCAGCGCCAGCGCCTTCTGGTAGTTGTCGAGCGCCTTCGCGCGGTCCGGCGCGGTGGTGCCCTGCCCACGCTCGTACGAGAAGCCCAGGTAGTACAGGTACTCCCAGTTGGTGCTGGCGAGCGCGGCCGCCTTCGTCAGGTCGCCGCGCGCCGCCTGCAGCAGCCCCTGGTCGAGTTCCAGCCGCCCCATGTAGTAGTAGAACTCCGGGTAGCGCAGCGGTTCGAGCCGGATGGCCGCCTGCAGCTGCGCCGTCGCCGTCACGCTGTCCTTGGCGAGGTAACTCACCACGCCGTACTGCCCGACGGCGTACGCGTTGTTCGGGGCGAGGCGCGCCGCCTGCGCCGCCTCGGGCTTCGCGGCGGCCGTGTTGCCGCTCAGTGCGAGCAGCTTGGCGTAGTACGCGCGGCTGAACGCGTCGCGCGGGTCCACCACGACCGCCTGCTGCAGGCTGTCGATGGCGGCCGTCAGGTCGCCGCTGGCGTAGTACATGTCGCCCAGGTTGTACAGGATCACGCCGTTGTCGGGATTCAGGGTGTTCGCCTGCCGGAACGCCACGATGGCGCTCGCCGCGTCGCCCTTCAGGCGGTACACGTAGCCGCGCTCGTTGAAGATCTTGGACAGGTCGACGTTCATGCCGGTGCCGCCCGCCGTGCGCGCCGTGGCCTCGGCGTCCGTCAGGACCTTGAGCGCCTCGTCGAGGTTGCCGCCCAGGGTGCTGCGGTCGCTGGTGCCGGTGTACTGCGACTGGTACGCCTGCGCCAGCGCGATGAACCCGCTCACGTTGCGCGGGTCGAGCGCCGTCAGTTTCTTCAGGGTGTCGATGGACGCCGTGAACAGCCGCAGCTTCGCCTGCGTGCGGCCCAGTCCCAGCAGCGCCTCGGGGTTGCGCGGGTCGCGTTCGGACGCCGCGCGGAACGCCACGTACGCGCTGTCGTAGTTGCCCTGGTCGTAGTAGAACACCCCGAGCGCCACGTAGTTCGCCGCCGGAATGAGTTTCGGGGCGGTCTTGGGAGCGGGCGTGGAGGCCGGAGCGGTGGCGGGCGCCTGGCCGGGCGCCGTGCCCTGAGCCGCTGCCGGGGTCAAGAGGGCCGCTGTCAGCAGCAGGCCGAGGGTACGTTGCTTCACTCGCAAACCTCCAGAATCGACGTGAACGTCTCACGCTGCGCCGCCCGGCGCCGGTCACCGTGGTGGCCGGGCGGGAAAGCGGTCAGGGAGAACATCGTCGAACCCATAGTAATCGTGCCTCTCATGAGTGTGAAGTGGTGGGGGCGGGAACGCCCGCAGGCGCGCGCCTGACCGGGCGTCCGGACGTGCCAGGCACGCGGGGTGCGTCCGGTGACCTTCAGGCATCATGGCACGGAACACTTGACGGCGACCTGATCGGCACCCGGCGCCGTCCCGGAAGTCTAGCAGACCCCCCACCCGGCACGGACCCGGCATGACGCGCCGCACCTGCCGTATCATCCGGGCCATGACCCGCCCCGACCCGGCCGAACGGCCCGCCCCCACCCCCCGGCGGCTCGGTCTGACCGGCTCCATCGGCGCCGGCAAGAGCACCGCCTCACGTCATCTGCGCGACCTGGGCTTCACGGTCCTCGACGCGGACGCCGTCGCCCGCGAACTCGGTCACGACCCGGACGTGCTGCGGGCCGTCACCGAGCAGCTCGGTCCGCAGTACGTGACGCACGACGGCCCGCGCCCCGCCCTCGACCGGCCCGCGCTGGCCGCCCTGGTCTTCTCCGACCCGGAACGCCGGAGCGTCCTGAACGGCATCCTGCACCCGCGCGTGCGCGCCGAACTGGCCCGGCAGGAGGCGCTCGCAGCCCGGCGCGGCGAGACGTGGGTCGTGCAGGACGTCCCGCTGCTGTTCGAGGGCGGCGCGTGGCGCGACATGGACGCCGTGCTGCTGGTGGACGCCCCCCTCGACACGCGCGTGCGGCGCGTCATGGCCCGCGACGGCCTGACCCGCGACGCCGTCCTCGCCCGCGACGCCGCACAGATGCCCGTCCCGCAGAAGCTCGACCTGATGCGCGGCCGGTCCGGCGTGCTCCTCGACAACGGCCACGACGAGGCGGCCCTCGTCACGCAGCTCCGTACGGCGCTCCGCACGCTCGGCGTCCTGCCCGACTGACCCCGGACGGAACTGAACGCCTGAAGTCCAGCCGGGCAGAACGCGAAGCCGCCACCGCATGACGCGGGCGGGGGACACGCCGCGCTCCGCTATAGTCCCAGGCATGGCGAGAAACCTGGCGGGCAGCATGGACACCGGTTACGTCGGGGTGCTGACCCTGCGGCTCGAGATGCCCTGGGTCTCCAACCTCAAGGAGAAACGCGCTCTGGTCCGCCCGGTCGTGGAGCGCCTCAAGGTCCGCTACCCGGTCACGGTCGCGCGGCTGGACGGGCTGGACGCGCACGACTGGGAACTGATCGGCGTGACCACCATCTCCAACGACCACGAGTGGATCGAGCAGACGCTGCGCATGGCGTCCGACTACGTCGCGGCGGGCGGCGAGTACCGCGTGGCGGACGAGGAGGTCGTCATCTGCGCGATCTCGGACCTGCTCGGGGACGCGGGCGACGACCCGGACGACGACGCGTAGGCCGACACATAAAGACAGCGCGGGCCGCTTCCCGGTGGGGTGAGCGGCCCGCCTTCTGCGCCGGGATCAGGGGGTGAGGGTGTTGAAGGCCGAGGGGCGGGTCAGGACGCGCCAGTTCAGGACGCTCTTGCCGGTGAAGGTCGTGGCGTCCGCGGGGTTGGAGCTCGCCCAGTTGCAGTCGTACTTCACGTTCTCCTGCCGCATGATCGGCCAGATGACGGCGGCGGCGCGGCCCGCGATGTCGCGCAGCGGGATCGGCCCGAAGAAGCGGGAGTCCTCGCTGCCGGAATACGTGCGGTTGTCGCCCTGCAGGAAGTACTGCCCGGCGGGCACGGTGATCTCGGCGGCGTTCTGCACGATCTGGTTGCCGCCTGCCGTGGTCGCCTGGTTGGCACGGTCGCTCTGCGTGTCCCAGCAGCCCTGCGTCTTCCAGAAGTCGGTGGTGAAGGCCGCGTCGAGCGCCTTGCCGTTCACATACGTCACGCCCTGCGCGATGCGGATCTTGTCGCCCGGCAGGCCGATCAGGCGCTTGATCAGGAACGGCCGGTAGTTCCACAGGCCGTAGAAGTTGCGGCTCTCGGCGGCGGCGGGCGGCTTGAAGATCAGGATGTCGCCGCGCTTGAAGCTGCCCACGCCGACCTTGTGCAGCCACGCCTCGTACTTCGGCACGAAGACGCGCTCGTGGTGACGCAGGTTCGGCATCATGCTGACGCCGTCCACGCCGACCACCGTGCCCACGAACTGCGTGATGACGACCGCAAACACGATCGGCTCCAGCAGCTCCTTCCACAGGCGCGTCAGGAAGCTGGGGCGGGACTTGCCGGTCTCGGCGGGACGGGCGGGCGGCGTTGGTTCAGGTTGAGACATACACGGACCCTTTTGGAAGGCCGGGCCTGCTGGCCTTCGCTGATGACTGGATTCTGGTGGGCGGGCCGCAGCGGTCGCCGGTGGGCGGCACGGCGGCCCGTGATGACGTTCTCGGTCTGCCCGGTGGCGTCTTCCCGACTGCTGGCGTGCAGCATAGCGGATCGGGGGAGGGCGGGCGTCCCCCTGCTCCCCTGCCGGGCATCCCCCGCCTGCTGGACGCGGTCTACCCAGCGGGGGGCGTCATGCAGTACCTTGAGGGCGATGCCGCTTGCCGGGACACTCGTGGACGGGCAGTACCATCTGGTGCGCCCGCTCGGTCGTGGAGCCAGCAGCGTGGTGTACTTCGCTGTGGGCCGCGACGGCCTCGCGTACGCCGTCAAGCTCTTCCCGCCGGAACTGCGCAGCCACGCCGAGCGCGAGTACCGCAACGGGGCGGGCCTGCAGCACCCCAGGCTCGCGCGGGTCCTGAAGGCGACCGTCGTGCAGAACCACCCGAGTCTGGTGCTGGACTTCGCGCGCGGGCAGGTCATGTTCAGCCGGTACGTGCACCGGCCCTCGCTGCGCCTGCACCCGGAACTGGGACACCGGGGCTTCGAGTCCGTGCAGGCCGCGAACGAGCGGCGCGCGTACCTGCTGACGCTCGCGCACCTGCTGGACGCGCTGGCGCACCTGCACGGCGTCGGCATCGTGCACCGCGACGTGAAACCCGAGAACGTCATCGTGGACGGCAACGGCAGCGCGCGCCTCGTGGATTTCGACCTGTCCGGCCCGGTCGGGGAGCGTTTCGAGAGCCCCGTGCGGATCGGGACGGCGGCCTTCATGTCGCCGGAAGCGCTGCGCGGCGAGCCGCTCGGCCCGGAAAGCGACCTGTACGGGGTGGGCCTGCTGCTGCACTGGGGCCTGTACGGCGACCTGCCCGCCGACGACCTGCCGCACGGCAGGCTCAGCGACGACCCCCTGGACCGCCTGAGGATCGCGCTGCTCAACCACGACCGGGACGCGCGGCCCGCGAACGCGCAGCAGGTCCGGCAGGCCCTCCTTCAGCTCGCCGCGCTGCCACTCGCATGACGCGGCCCGCCTCCCCGGATGCCGCGCCGGACCCGTCCGCCCGCATGGCCTTCGTCGGCCTGCGGCCCCCCCCGGACCTGGCGGCGCAGGTCACGGCATGGCAGGCGCGGATGGGGCACGTCATCACCGAACCGCACGTGACGCTCAAGGCGCCCGGCCCGTACACGCCCGCCCAGCTGGGCGCCCTGCGCGCCGCGTGCGCGGCCCACCCGCCCTTCGACGTGACGCTCGGCGGGGTGAGGATGTTCGGGCAGCGCGTCGTGTACCTGCGCGTGGACGGGGACGGACCGCACCGCCTGCACGCGGCGCTCGTGGGGGCGCTGGACCTCCCGCCCGGCGAGTTCGAACTGCAGCACTACTCGCCGCACCTGAGCGTCGCGCTCGGCTGGCGGCCCGTGCGGCCCGACCTGAACGGCGACTGGAACGCGGTGCAGGACGACGCCCGGCAAGAGTTCGCGGCGCTGGAGACCGCGCCCGTCACGTTCCGCGTCACGGGCGCGGTGCTGTACCGCAAGCCCGTGCCGGGCGCTCCGTACCGCCCAGGCGCGGAATGGCCGCTCGCGCAGACCTGATCCCCGCTTGAGCTGAACTCCAGGAGGGCCGCCGGGCGGACCGCGAAGCCGCCGCCCGGCCGCGAGCCGCAACAGGTCCGGTCTGGAGGACGCGGGCCGTCGTCTTCATGGACGTTGATGTGCTCAGGAAGGGGGGGCCGGAGCTGTTCCCGGTTTTCCTTTCACCGGGGCGACACCGGATGAACCTTCAGGGCTGCGGGTCGGGCTCGGCCCACGCGGGCCGCAGGTCCACCTCGCCGCCCGCCCCCAGCAGGCGGGCCGCCTCGCGCTCCGCACGCTCCCGGCCCAGCCACGGCGTCCAGTACGCGCGCATGGTGTCCGCCACCAGCGCCGCAGGCAGGGTCGGCGGGTCGCCCGGTACGAAGGCCAGCAGGTCCATGTCCGTGACCGGCCCACCGTCCGGGCCGCCCACCGGCTGCCGGTACGCGACGTTCACGGTGCGGAACCCGAGCGCGTGAAAGCGGGCGCGGCGGCCCACGGCGTCCGACCCGGCCCGCCGTTCCGCGTCCCGCTGCTCCTCGCTCTCGCGGGCCGGGTGCACCACGTCGATGAACAGCGCGGCGCACGTCCCGCCCGACACGTCCTGCAGCGCCTGCCAGCGCGCAGCGTGCAGCTGCCGCGCCAGTCCCTGGCCACGCGCGGCCGGGTCGATGCCCAGAAAGCTGCTGAAGCCGCTGCCCGCCTCCGGCAGGAAGTGAAAGACCGTGCCGCCCACCAGCCGGTCGCCCTGCTCGGCGACGAGCAGCACGTTCTCGCGGTCCCCGCCCGTCTGGGCGAGCATCATGGCGATGTACCGGGCGGGGATCAGCATGTCCGGCTCGAAGTACACGCGGTCCTGAAGGTGCCCGAACGCCTCGATGGCCGGGTCGTGGGGGTCGGTGACGCGCCTGAGCTGCATGCAAGGAGCCTACGCCATCCCCGCCTGCCGGTGGGAGAGGGACGCAGGCTCCGTGGCGTGCCGGGTCAGGCGAAGCGGGCGGACATCAGCTTGATCTTGACCTCGTGCGCGCTCGTGGCGGACTGCATGGCCTCCTCCTCGGACATGTGCCCCTCGCGCACCAGCTGCACGAGGTGCTGGTCGAAGGTGTGCATGCCGCGCAGCGAGCCTTCTTCGAGCGCCTGCTTGATCTCCTCGGTCTTGGTCTCGTCCTTGATGCAGTCGCGGACGGTGGGCGTCCCGATCAGGATCTCCATGCCCAGCACGCGCCCGCCGCCCAGGCGCGGCAGGAGGCGCTGACTGACGACGCCGACGAGGCTCTCCGAGAGGCCCTGGCGGATCTGTGCGCGCTCGTGCGGCGCGAAGAAGTCGATGATGCGCGTCACGGTCCGCATGGCGTCCATGGTGTGCAGCGTGCTGAACACGAGGTGCCCGGTCTGCGCGGCGGACAGGGCGGCCTCGACGGTCTCCTTGTCGCGCATCTCGCCGATCAGGATCACGTCCGGGTCCTGACGCATGGACGCGCGCAGGCCCGCCCCGAACGACAGGGTGTCGCTGCCGAGTTCCCGCTGCGAGATGGACGCCATCTTGTCGCGGTGCAGGATCTCGATGGGGTCCTCCAGCGTCACGATGTTCACCGGCTGGTTGGCGTTGATGAAGTCGATCATGGAGGCGAGCGTGGTGGTCTTGCCGCTGCCGGTGGGGCCGGTCACGAGGATCAGGCCGCGCTCCTGCGACACGAGGTCCTCGAAGGTGCGCTGCGGCAGGCCGAGCTGCTGGAAGCTGGGGATGGGTTTGTCCTCGATGACGCGCATGATCAGGCCGATGGTGCCGCGCTGCCAGTACGCGTTCACGCGGAAGCGGGCGACGCCCGGCACGCCGTACGCGAAGTCGCCGTCGCGGTGCGTGACGAACTCCTCCCACTGCCCGGGGCGTTTCATCATCTCGCGGGTGAAGTCCTGCAGGTGCTGCGGGGTGAGGGGCGTGTCGCCGTAGCGGCGCAGCAGGCCGTTCACGCGGCCCATCGGGGCGCTGCCCGCCCGGAGGTGAACGTCACTCGCGCCGTCGCGCACCACTGCTGCCAGAAGACCATGAAGGACACTCATTTGACTCAGGCTAACCTAACGATTCTGACAAAAAGACTTCATTCCTCTCCCACCAGACTGTGATGGGGCCGCGCCAGGCAGGTCAGGCGAGACGGAGCGGAACGCCAGGAGTTCAGCCCGGTCTGGGATCAGATGTCGGCCGTCACGACCGCCAGGAAGGCGGGCACGAGCGCCGGGTCGAATGCCTGACCGGCGAGCCGTTCGAGTTCCGCTCCGGCCTGCGGGGCTGTCCAGGCGGCCTTGTAGGGCCGGGCCTGCGTGAGCGCGTCCCACACGTCGCACAGCGTGAAGATGCGCGCTTCCAGGCAGATCTGCTCGCCGTGCAGGCGGGCCGGGTAGCCGCGTCCGTCCCAGCGTTCGTGATGCTGCGCGAGCACCAGCAGGGCGGTGCGTGGCAGGCAGCCGAGCGACTCGGCGATGGCGAGTCCCGCCTCGACGTGGCCGCGCATGGCGCGCCACTCGTCTGGCGTGAGCGGGCCGCGCTTGGCGAGGACGTCGCCTGGCACGGCGAGCTTGCCGATGTCGTGCATGCGTGCGCCCCAGACGAGCGCGTCGCGGCGGGCCGCAGGGAAACCGAGGTGTTCGGCCATCCGGGCGGCGAGCGTGGCGACCCGTTCGGTGTGGTCGAGCGTTTCGTGGTCGTCGTGACCCAGCATCTGGCCGAGCGAGGCGGCCAGGGCCTGCAGGCGCGGCGTCGGGTCCGTGGATGTGGTGTCGGTGGTGGTCGGGCGGGACGGCGGACCGTTCGGGACGGGGTCAAGGGGGGAGACGTGTGGGTGTGGGCGCGTGAGCAGGGCGCGCAGTTCACGGTCCGGGTCGGCGGGGGTGCTGGCGTGCTGGCCGGTCATGTGGACCTGCACGGGACGTGTGGACGGTGCGGCATGGATGGGTGCGGACCCCGGTGGGTGAGGGCCATCCGGCAGGTGTTGACCCTGCCGGACCCTGTGGACCCGGGGGGGTACCGGATCACGTTTCGCCCCGCTTCATGCCTAAGTATCTCATGTGGAGGGGTGGGCTGGTCGGGGGAGACCCCCTGCCTGGCGGGACCCGGTCGGGGGGTGCGTGTGCTGGAATTAAAGAAATAAAAAGGTTGCTAAAATTGTGACGTAGGGGTACACTGTGTTCAACGTTGGGATTGACCGGGATCGGCCCGGCCTGCACCGCAGCACCCTCCCCGAACTGACCCAGGAGGCCAGACATGCTCCTTAACACCCGAACCCAGACCAGCACCCAGACCGCCCGCCCGGACCGCTCGACCTTCGTCGACACCGTCAGCCACCGGCCCGGCAGCGTCATCCTGTACCCCGGCAAGAGCGACATGCTCTACCGCGTCGCCAGCGGCCTCGTCCGCGTCCACACCATGGACGACGACGGCAACGGCCTCACCCTTCGCTACGTCAAGCCCGGCGACTACTTCGGCGAGGAAGCACTCGCGGGCCTCGACCGCCAGTACTTCGCGGAAGCCGTCACCGACAGCAGCGTCGACGTCATCAATCCTGCCCTCATGAGCGCCGAGGACAACCTGATCGTCACCACGCACCTCGTCCGCACCCTGGAACGCGCCTACGAGAGCATCTACCGCCTCGTCGGCAAGCGCCTGCGCGCCCGGATCGCCGGCGAACTGCTGGAACTCAAGGACACGGCCCTCGCCACCGTCCAGCCCAGCGGCGAGACCATGATCTACGCCACGCACGACGAACTCGCCGCCGCCGTCGGCTCGGTCCGCGAGACCGTCACCAAGGTCGTCGGTGAACTCAGCCGCGAGGGCGTCATCAGCGCCGGTTACGGCAAGATCACCCTCAAGGACGAGACGGCCCTCGCCCGCATCTCCGCCGAATAACCCACGCCTCACCCGCACGCGCCCCCGGTCCACGCCGGGGGCGTTCGTCGTTCCCCCTGTACCTGCGAGTGCCTCTCCGGCGTCACCCGGCGCAGGACACCGCCTGTCCAGCCCGGAGGCGTCCCGCAGGTGTCCGGGCCGCAGGTGTCTGGGCTACACTAACTCCATGACGTTTACCTCCGACCGTCCCCTGCGCGTGCTCGTGGTGGGCAGCGGCCCCAGCGGCATCTTCGCGGCCGACGCCCTCATCAAGCAGGCCGACGTGCCCGTCTCCATCGACGTGCTCGACCGCCTCCCCACTCCCTACGGCCTCGTCCGCTACGGCGTCGCGCCCGACCACCTCAAGATCAAGAGCGTCACCGCCGGCTTCGAGAAGACCCTCAGCGACCCGCGCGTCCGTTTCCTCGGCAACGTCGACTTCGGCACCGACCTCACCTACGACGAGGCCCGCGCCCACTACGACGCCCTCATCTACACCTTCGGCGCCAGCAGCGACCGCCGCCTCGGCATTCCCGGCGAGGACCTCACCGGCAGCATGAGCGCCACCGAATTCGTCGCGTGGTACAACGGCCACCCCGACGCCGCCGCCCGCGACATGCTGCTGCACGCCCAGGGCGTCGCCGTGGTCGGCGTCGGCAACGTCGCCCTCGACGTGTCCCGCATCCTCTCCAAGACCGTCACGGAACTCCGCGACTCCGACATCGCCCCCCACGCCCTCGACGCGCTCGAACACAGCCACGTCCGGGACGTCTGGGTGCTCGGACGGCGCGGCGCGGCGCAGGCCAAGTTCACCACCAAGGAACTCCGCGAGTTCGGCGAACTGCACGTCTCCGAACCCGTCGTGCACCCGCACGAGATCGAGGTCAGCGAGGCCGACGAGCAGGCCGCCGACAGCACCGTGAAGAAGAATCTCGACGTGCTCCGCGACTTCGCCGCCCGCAGCAGCGAAGGCAAGGAGCGCCGCCTGCACCTGCGCTTCCTCGTGTCGCCCGTCGAGATCATCGACGACGGCAACGGCCACGTCGGCGGCCTGAAGATCGAACGCAACCGCCTCGACGGGCAGGGCAACGCCGTCGGCACCGGCGAGTACGAGGTGCTGCCCGTCCAGATGGTGCTGCGCAGCGTCGGCTACCGCGGCGTGCAGGTGCCCGGCGTGCCTTTCGACGAGCGGCGCGGCGTCATCCCCAACACCCTCGGACGCGTCACGGACCGCACCGGCGAGTACACCGCCGGCTGGATCAAGCGCGGCCCCAGCGGCGTGATCGGCACGAACAAGGCCGACGCCGTCGAGAGCGTCAAACAGCTCCTCGCGGACGCGCAGGACGGCACCCTGACCGCCGTCCCGGACGCCTCGCAGGCCAGCGTGGACGCCCTCCTCGCCGCCCGGGGCGTGGACGTCGTCACGCTCAGCGACTGGAAGACCCTCGACGCGCACGAACTGCAGACCGGACAGCAGACCGGCCGCCCGCGCGCCAAGGTCGCCCACAAGGCCCACATGCTCGAAGTGATCCGCGGCCAGCGCCGCTGACCTGCCCCCACCATGCACCACCTGCTGGACCTCCTGCTCACGCCGCTGCGCGCGTCACAGGAGGTCCTGTGCCGTCACGTCCGGCAACGCTACCAGGACGCGGCCCAGGACCTCGACAGCGACGAGGTGACCGCCCTGCGCGAGGCGCTGCAGGACCCGCCCGCCGACGATTACCCGCCCGGCTGGTGGCTCGACCCGCACCTCAGCCGCTGGTGGCTGTGCCTGCACGTCGACTGGAAGGCCAGCGACGAGGTGCACTGGCAGGCGCAGGCCATCGCCCGCACCCTCGGCCTCGACGTGGACGCGGTCGGCCCGCCCCCTGCGCCGGACGCCCCCATGCTCGACGCGCTCGCGGAGGCCTCCGCGCACCTGCACGCCCTCGGGTACGCGCTGCTGTACCTCGACACCGACAGTGACGAGTACCTCGCCGTGCCCGTCCGGCACGACCTGCTCCGGCAGGCCAGGGACACCGCCGAACGCCTCAACCTGCCCACCTTCCTGATCTGAACGGCCGCCCCGGCCGCACAGGCGGGAGTGCTGCCCGGCCTACACTGGACGGGTGATTCAGGACCCCGTTTCCCCGCTCCCACCCACGGACGTGCTCATCGTGGGGGCCGGTCCCGCCGGACTGTACGCCGCCTTCTATGCCGCCCTGCGCGGCCTGAGCGTGCGGCTGCTCGACGCGCGCCCCGAACCGGGCGGACAGCTGGCGGCCCTCTACCCGGACCGCGTGGTGTACGACGTGCCCGCCGCGCCCGCCACGACCGCCGGGGAACTCGTGCAGCGCCTCGTGCAGCAGCTCGCGCCCTTCGAGATCGACATGCGGCTCTCGGAAGTCGCGCGCACCCTCACGCCCCACACGGACGGCTGGCTGGTCGGCACGGCCCCCGCAGGACACGCGGCGCCCGGACCGGACGCGGCCCTGCGGTCCTACCCGGCGCGCGCCGTGATCATTGCTGCCGGAATGGGCGCCCTCCTGCCGCGCCCCGCCCCGCACGCGGACGACCACACCGACTGGCCCGCCCCCCTCCCCGGCCCCGCTCCCCGGCGCGCCTGGGTGCAGGGCGGCGTGCCGCAGGCCACCCGCGCCGCCCTGGAGCTCGCGCAGCTCGGGACGCACGTGACGCTCAGCCACCGCCGCGCCCTGTTCCGCGGCACGCCCGAACAGCTCGCCCGGCTGAACACCCTGCGCGCGGAGGGCCGCATCGACGTGCACGCGCCCGCGCCCGCCGACCTCGCACCGGACGTGGACGCCACCTGGCACCTGAACGGCTACCTGCCGGACCTGACGCCCCTGCTCGCATGGCCGCTCGACTGGCAGGGCGAGTACGTGCCCGCCGACGACGCGGGCCGCACCCGCCTGCCCGGCGTGTTCGTGGCAGGCGACCTGAGCCTCGCCGGGGGAGACTTCAAACTCATCGCGCAGGCCTTCGCGCAGGCCGCCCTGAGCGCCAACCACGCCGCGCACCACGTCCGGCCCGACCTGCGTGTCCGGCCCGGCCACAGCAGCGACCGCCGCCTCTAGCAGCGGGCGGCGGCAGGAGAGAAACCAGGGGGAGTCGTGACGTTCAGTTCAGGCGCTGCAGCGGCGCGCCGCGCGCCACCGTCACGGACGCGTGCGCGCGCGGGCTGAGGCCCTGCTGCCGCACCATCTGCCGCACCTGCTGGCACCGGCAGCTCGGGTACGTGCACAGCAGCGCCTCCGGGTCGCGGCCCAGCAGGTCCACCGTCACGTCCACCAGTTCCCGCACCCGGTACAGCCGCAGGCGCGAACGGCCCACCTGCACGGTGCGCGGATGCACGTGTGCCGCGATCCGGTCGAAGTCCGCCGAGCAGTTCGGGAAGGCGCACGGCGTGACGCGCCCGCCCAGCGCCACGTACCGCGTGAGGAGCGGCACGCCCGCCAGGTACTCCCCGTAATGGATGCTGGTGTTCGAACTGTGATCCACGCCCGCCAGCAGCGCGTACCCGTCCAGGTCGTACAGCGTCCCGATGGGCGCGTACGGGTTGTCGAGCGTCTGTGACGCCACCACCGCCTCCGCCTGCTCGCCCAGCGCCACGAAACTCAGGGCCGGGTGAAAGGAACGCCGCGCGGCCGCGCGCTCCACCATCGTCTGCGACAGCCGACCGATGTCGCGGCTCACGCGGGTATCCCGGTGGAACTGCGCGTGAATGGGGGAGTCCGGGCCACGCACCAGCGTCTGATAACTGAAGGCCGGGGCGACCAGCGTGGCCGTGCTGCGCTCCAGGCCGCGCAGCAGCGTGTCCGCGCCTCCTTCCAGCGTTCCGAAGGACCGCAGGCTGCTGTGCACGATCAGGTGCTCCGCGCCGGACAGGCCCAGCGACGAGAGCCCCTCGTCCAGCTGTTGAGGCGTGACCTGAACCCGGCGGGCAAGATTGAGCATTGAACCAGTCTACGACGCCCGCGCCCGCACATGGCGACATGACGCAGCATTCCCGCCCGGCACGCACGAAAGAAAGCGCCCGCCCCCGGATGCAGGGGGCGGGCGCGCTCAATCTGGGATCACTTCACGAACAGCATCTGACGGTAGTTCGGGAGGGGCCAGTACTTCACGGCCACCAGCTTCTCCAGCCCGTCGGCGGCGGCGCGCACGTCCAGCATGGCGGGCAGCACGTGGTCACGCATGTGGTGCGCCTTCTCGTGCACTTCCTCGCCGCCTTCCTCGGCGTTCACCTTGCGGAGCTTGCCGAGCGCTTCGTACAGGTCGTCGGCCAGGCCGCTCACTTCCTCGCTGAGGCCCTTGACGGCCTTGCTCTTCACGTCCACGTCCCCGAGCGCCGCGAGGTAGCTGAGCGCGGCGGGCAGGATCATCGTCTGCGCGATGTACTCGGTCGTCTCGCCCTCGATGTTCACGGTCTTGAAGTAGATGTCGTACATCACTTCCTGACGCGCTTCCAGCTCGCGTTTGCTGAGCACCTTGAAGTCCTCGAACAGCGTGACGTTCTTGGCGGCGCTGAAGGTCTCGATGGCGTCCAGCGTCGTGCGGAGGTTCAGCAGGCCGCGCTTCTCGGCCTCCTTGTGCCACGCGTCGCTGTACCCGTCGCCGTTGAAGACGATGCGCTTGTGCGCGCTGTACACGTCGCGCACCACGGCCGCGATCGCTTCGTCCAGGCTGCGCTTGCTGCGGCTCCCGCCGAGCTTCTCCTTGAGGGTCACGGTGAGCTGTGACACGGCGTCCGCCACGATGGTGTTCAGCACCGTGATGGGGAAGGAGATGCTCTGGCTGCTGCCCGCCGCGCGGAATTCGAACTTGTTCCCCGTGAACGCGAAGGGGCTGGTGCGGTTGCGGTCCCCGGCGTGACGCGGGAGTTTCGGCAGCACCGGCGCGCCCAGGCCCAGCACGCCCGCCGCCGTGCCGCGCCCACCCTGGCCGCTCGTGAGACGGTCGAGGATGTCGGTCAGCTCGTCACCCAGGAAGATGCTGATGATGGCGGGCGGCGCCTCGTTCGCACCGAGACGGTGATCGTTCTGCGCGGACGCCACCGACACGCGCAGCAGGTCCTGGTGATCGTCCACCGCCTTGATGACGGCCGCGCAGAAGAACAGGAACTGCATGTTCTCGTGCGGGGTGTCGCCCGGCTCCAGCAGGTTCTCGCCGGTGTCGGTGCCCATGCTCCAGTTGCAGTGCTTGCCGGAACCGTTCACGCCCGCGAAGGGCTTCTCGTGCAGCAGCGCCACCAGGCCGTACTTGCGGGCCGTGTTGCGCAGGATCTGCATGATGAGCTGCTGGTGGTCCGCCGCGACGTTGCTCTGCTCGTAGATGGGCGCGATCTCGAACTGGCCGGGCGCGACCTCGTTGTGACGCGTCTTGACGGGAATGCCGAGCGCGTACATCTGCTTCTCGGCGTCCGCCATGAAGCTCAGCACCCGGTCGGGAATCGCACCGAAGTAATGGTCCTCCAGCTCCTGGCCGCGCGGGGGCTTCGCGCCGAACAGCGTGCGGCCCGTCATGACGAGGTCCGGACGGCCGTAGTAGTACTCCTCGGCGATCAGGAAGTACTCCTGCTCCGCGCCGAGCGAACTGCCGACCTTGTTCGCGTCGCTGCCCATCAGCTTCAGGGCGGGCATCACGGCCTGGTTGAGCGCCTCGATGCTGCGCAGCAGCGGGGTCTTCAGGTCGAGCGCCTCACCGGTCCACGACGCGAACGCCGTCGGGATGCACAGGGTCGCGCCGTTGCTGTGACGCATGATGAACGCCGGGCTGGACGGGTCCCACGCCGTGTACCCGCGCGCCTCGAAGGTCGCGCGCAGGCCGCCCGACGGGAAGCTGCTCGCGTCCGGCTCCGCCTGAATGAGTTCCTTGCCGGAGAACGTCGCGATGGCGAGGCCGTCCGTGGTGGGCGTCAGGAAGCTGTCGTGCTTCTCGGCGGTGCTGCCGGTGAGCGGCTGGAACCAGTGCGTGTAGTGCGTGGCGCCCTTCTCCATCGCCCAGGTCTTCATGGCGAGCGCCACGGTGTCCGCGATGCTGGGGTCCAGGGTGCTGCTCTTCTCGAGCGTCGCCTGCAGGCTCTTGAAGACCGGGCGGCTCAGCCGCTGACGCAGTTCCTCCAGGGTCAGCACGTCGCTGGCGTAGACATCGTTGATGACCGCGCTGGGCGAGTGATCGGCGAAATCTTCCAGACGCCAGCTCTTGGCCGCGCTCAGTACGTCGAATTCCTGGTTCATGTGGACTCCTTTTGAAACTGCGGAGGGCGATGCCGCCCGCCACGCCCGGATGCCGGACCGGCTGGACGCGCCCACCTCGCTGAACAGCAGTATAGGAGCGCCGAACACCACACGTCAACGCAAAACGCTGCCAAAAACCAGAAATCAGGCTCGCAACCCCCCGAAGTTCCCAAAAAACCTGCCGGATGTTCAGGAATTTCTAGACAAATGACCCTAAAATACCGAACGCCGCGCGCCGACCCGCACGCGCCCCCACCCGGGCTCTCCCCGCCCCGCCAGACCCCACCCGCACCGGACGACGTATCATCTGGAGCAGTCACGACCACCCACGGACACCGCCGGAGCCTCACCCAGCGCACCGGCCGCACCCATCCCCACCCCCGAACACCCACCCCCGGCACGCCCCACGGAGCCCGCCATGACCAGAAAATCCCCCAGAAGTACCCCCGACACCCCCACCGCCCCCGCCCCGCACCCCGACCACACGCCCGAACGCATCCTCGAACGCCTCACGCAGGAAGGCGTGAAATTCCTGCGCCTGCAGTTCACCGACATCCTCGGCACCGTCAAGAACATCGAGGTCGCGCAGAGCCAGTTCCCCAAAGCCCTGCGCGGCGACGTGATGTTCGACGGCAGCGCCATCGAAGGCTTCACCCGCATCGAGGAATCCGACATGCTGCTGCGCCCCGACCTCAGCACCTTCCTCGTGTACCCGCAGTTCTCCCGCGAGGAAGGCGAACGCGGCAAGGTCGCCCGCCTCATCTGCGACGTGTACCTGCCCGACGGCACCCCCTTCGAAGGCGACCCGCGCCGCGTCCTCCGCCGCCAGATCGACCGCGCCGCCGCCCTCGGCCTCAGCCTGCACTGCGGCCCCGAACCGGAATTCTTCCTGTTCGAACGCGCCGCCAGCGGCCACGGCACCACCACCACCAACGACCACGCCGGATACTTCGACCTCGCCCCCATCGACAGAGGCGAACGCATCCGCCGCGAAATCACCAACAAACTCGTCGAGATGGGCTTCGAGATCGAAGGTGCGCACCACGAGGTCGCGCCCGGCCAGCACGAGATCGACTTCGGGTACGCGCCCGCCCTGCAGACCGCCGACGCCATCAGCACCTTCAAGTTCGTGGTGAAACGCGTCGCGCTGGAGTACGGCCTCCTCGCCAGCTTCCTCCCCAAACCCGCCTCCGGCGTCAGCGGCAGCGGCATGCACTGCCACCTGTCCCTCTTCAGGGACGGCCACAACGCCTTCGCCGACCCCGAAGGCGAGTACGGCCTGAGCCGCCTCGCCCTGAACTTCATCGCGGGCCTCCTCGAACACGCGCCCGGCATGGTCGCCGTCACCAACCCCCTCGTCAACAGCTACAAACGCCTCGTGCCCGGCTACGAAGCGCCCGTCAACGTCGCCTGGAGCACCAGCAACCGCAGCGCCCTCATCCGCATCCCCGCCAAACGCGGCAACAGCACCCGCGCCGAATTCCGCATGCCGGACCCCAGCTGCAACCCCTACCTCGCGCTCGCCCTGATGCTCGCCGCCGGACTCGACGGCATCGAACAGGGCCTCGAACCGCCCCCCGCCATCCAGCGCAACATCTTCAAGATGACCGTCCGCGAGAAACGCCACCACAAGATCCGCGAACTGCCCGGCAACCTCTCCGAAGCCGTCGATGCCCTCGAACGCGACGAAACCCTCGTCGCCGCGCTCGGAGAGCACCTCCACGACCGCTACAGCGAAGCCAAACGCCAGGAATGGGCCGAATACAGCGCCACCGTCCACCCCTGGGAACTCCACCGCTACCTCGACCTCATCTGAACCCGAGTCCGGCCCGCCCGTGCCGAACGGGCTGTCGCGCCTGTCGGAGAGAAGGTCCGCCGGGACAATACTGAACGCGGATACAGTCGTGCAGCTTCCACCGAGCGCATCAAGGAAGCAGAAAGCGCCTGGCGGGGGCTGCTGCTTTACCCTGTACCTATGACTTCGCCCGCCGACGTTCCGTCCGTCCCGTCCACGTCCCTGTCCGGCCTGTACGACTCGCACATGCACACGCCGCTCTGCGGGCACGCGGAGGGTCATCCGCGCGAGTACGCGCAGGCGGCGCTCGACGCGGGCCTGAGCGGGATCACGTTCACGGATCACATTCCGATGCCCGCGTGGTACGACGCGCCGTGGCGGATGCGGCTGGATCAGCTGGACGAGTACGTGGGCATGGTGCGTGAGGCGCAGGCGGAGTTCGCGGGGCGGCTGGAGGTGGGTCTGGGGCTGGAGGCGGACTTCCATCCGGGCACGGAGCGGTTCGTGGAGGAGGTGCTGGCCCTGCACGACTGGGATTACGTGATCGGGTCGGTGCATTACCTGGGCGCGTGGGGGTTCGACAATCCGGAGTTCGTGGACGAGTACGACCGGCGTGACCTGGGGCAGCTGTACCGGCATTACTACGCGCTGGTCGAGGGCGCGGCCCGCTGCGGGCTGTTCGACGCGCTCGGGCACCTGGACCTCCCGAAGAAGTTCGGGCACCGCGATCCGGATTCTGCGGCGGCGCTGCGGGTGCTGGATACGGTGGCGGCGCTGGGCCTGAGCCTGGATTACAACACGGCGGGGGAGCGCAAGCCGGTGGGAGAGGCGTACCCGGCGCCGGACCTGCTGGCGGCGGCAGCGGCCCGCGGGATCGGATTCGTGCTGGGGTCGGACGCGCACCGGCCTTCGGAGGTGGGCGCGTCGTTCGGCGCGGCGGCCGAGCGGGTGCGCGCGGCGGGCGGGCGGATCGTGCGGTACTCGGGGAGGGTGCGTCATGGCTGAACTGAAGGGGGAGGGGCGGGCGGCGGAGCTGGACCCGGACACCGGGGAGCTGATGGGGGGCCGCAAGGCGCTCGTGTCGGCCCTGAAGCGCACGGCGGACCTGCTGGACGTGCTGGGCGAGGACGGGTTCCGCGCGAACGCGTACCGTGGGGCGGCGCGGAGTCTGGAGGGCGTGACGGCAGAGCTGGGCGAGCTGGCGGGCCGGGCGTTCAAGGGCGTGCCGAAGGTCGGGCCGGGCATCGCGGCGGAACTGACGGCGTACGTGCAGAGCGGCGTGTTCGGGCCGCTGGCGGAGATCGAGGCGCAGATCCCGCCGGGCGTGCTGACGCTGTTCCGCGTGCGTGGCCTGGGTCCGAAGAAGATCCGGGCGCTGTGGGACGCGGGCATCGTGTCGCTGCAGACGCTGTGGGAGGCGGCGCAGGACGGTCGGCTCGCGGCGTTGAAGGGCTTCGGGGCGCGGAGTGCGGCGACGCTGTCGGACGCGGCGGAGTTCGCGCTGGCGTCGCAGTCGCGGCAGTTCATGAGCATCGGGCTGGGGCTTGGCATGCAGCTGGCCCGCTGGCTGGACGCGCTGGAGCCGCGCGTGGCGGGCGAGTTGCGGCGCGGCCTGGACACGGTCGGCACGCTTCGCCTGACGGTGACGGGCACGGCCGGGCAGGTGCTGGCGGCCCTGGCGGGACACGTGGACGACCTGCGGGCCGAGGCGGGCAAGCCGCTCGTGACGGGCTGCCTGGAGGGTCTGCCGGTCGAGGTGGGGTTCGCGCCGGCCGGGGCGCGCGGCGCTCTGGACCTGACGTTCGGGGGCGGGCCGGAGTACCGGCTGCGCGTGCGTGCGCGCGCCACGGAGCTCGGCCTGCACCTGAGCGGGCGCGGCCTGCGGCGCGGTGAGGACGTGCTGGACACGCCGTCCGAGCGGGACGTGCTGCGCGAACTGCAGCTGCCGTACCTGCCGCCCGAACACCGGGAGAACGAGCACCTGGCCCTGCGGGACCTGCCGCCGGAAGCGGACCTGATCGCGGTGCGGGACGTGCGGGCGCTGCTGCACACGCACAGCACGTGGTCGGACGGCGCGGCCAGCATCGCCGACATGGCGCGCGAGGCGGCCCGGCTGGACTTCGCGGGGGACGGTGCGTCGTACCTGGGGACGGGCGACCACTCCGGCGCGGCGCACTACGCGAACGGTCTGGACGCGGGCCGTCTCGCGCAGCAGCTGCGTGAGGTACGCGAGCTGCAGGCGGCGGGCGTGCCGCTCGTGGCAGGCGCCGAGGTGGACATCCTGGAGGACGGGTCGCTGGACTACCCGGACGACCTGCTCGCGCAGCTGGATTACGTGGTGGCGAGCGTCCACAGCGGTTTCACGCTCGACAGCGCCCGGCAGACGGAGCGCCTGATCCGCGCGGCCAGTCACCCGCTCGTCACGGTGCTCGGGCACCCGACGGGGCGGCTGCTGCTGCGCCGCCCCGGCTACCCGCTCGACCTGGACGCCGTGCTGACCGCGTGCGCGGAGCGCGGCACGGTGGTGGAGATCAACGCCTCGCCGTACCGGCTGGACCTCGACTGGCGCGTCGCGCTGCGCTGGCGGGACCGCCTGCGGTTCGCCATCAACACGGACGCGCACAGCCTGGCGGGCCTGCAGGACGTGCGGTACGGGGTGCTGGCGGCCCGCAAGGCGGCCCTGACGCCCGCGCACGTCATCAACACGCTGACGCGCCCGGAACTGCTGGCGTTCGTGCAGGCGCAGCGCGCGGCACGCGGCGCGTAGTTCGCCCGCCCGGAACGCAAGTTGCCGTCCGGACGCCAGCATCAAACCGTGTCAGCGGTCGCTGCGGCCGTAGCGGGCGAGGATCAGGTCGCTGAGCGCCTGCCATTCGCCCTGCTTGCCGCTCGGGAGCTGCTGTCCGACAGTCTGCAGGTACGCGGTCAGGTCGCGCGGGGTGAGGGTGGCGGGCGTGTGTCCCAGGGCGCTGGCCGCCTCGGGGATGAGCACTTCGGCCATCGGGCCGATCAGTCGCGTGAGGTTCCAGTGGAGGTCCTCGGTGAAGGCGTCGCCGAGCGGCGCGTCCTGCGGCGCGGCCCGCCCGAGCGCGAGGCCGAGCGTGTCGCCGTCCTCACCGCCGAGCACGGCGCCCATCATGGTGTCGAAGGCGGCGAGGGCGGCGTCCGGGTCGCGCCGCAGGATGGCGTCCACCAGGGTCTCGTGGACGGCGTACAGTTCGTGGAAGCGGCCTTCCGCGATCAGCTGGTGACTGATGACGCGCAGCACGTGACTGATGGGCGTGTGGATGGCGTGCAGGAGGCGCACCATGACGGGGTTCCCGGCGGCGCGCGCGATGGCGAAGTGCAGGGCGAGGTCGGCCTGCACGAACAGTTCCGGGTCGCCGCGCGCGGCCTGCATGCGCGCGAGGACGCGGCGCAGTTCGTCCTGCTGTTCGGGCGTGGCGTGCCGGGCGGCGCGGGCGATGGTGTAGTGTTCGAGTGCCTGGCGCGTGTCGAGGAAGTCCAGGGCTTCCTGTTCGCTGGTGACGGCGCCCAGCCAGAGGTTGACGCTGGGCGGCTGTTCGGCCGCTTCGAGGATCAGGGTGCCGCGTCCGGGGCGGGCGTCCACCACGCCCGCGGCGGACAGGATGCTGATGGCTTCGCGGACGGCGGCGACGCCGGTCCCGTACTGCTGCGCGAGTTCGCGCTGGCTGGGGAGGGTGTCGCCGGGGCGCAGTTTGCCCTGGTGCAGCAGGCTCTGGATGTGCTGGGCGATGTTCTCGCCGAGCGAGAGTTTGTCCTGCGGGTCGAGGTTGAAGGGCGTCACGGTTCGCGGCTCCGGGTGCTGCTGGGGGGCGGGGCGGGGCGCAGGCGCGTCATGGCGAGGGCGAGGCTGGTGCGGAGGCGTTCGATGGCGAGCGCGAGGTCGTGCAGTTCGGTGATGGTGCGGGTGGGCGCGTCGAGCGTCACGGGGTCCTGCAGGTCGCCGAGGCTGAGGCGGTCGGCGGTGCGCGTGAGGTGCACGATGGGCGTCACGACGCGGCGCGTGGCGCGCCACGCGAGGGCCGCCGCGAGCAGGGCGGCGAGCGTGCAGGCGATCACGACGAGCCACTGCTGGCGCAGCAGCAGCGTCTCGATGCCGGTGTTGCTGACGCCGACGCCCAGCTCGAAGAGGGGGGTGCCGCCGGGGGCGGGGTCGCCGGGGAGCTGCAGGGCGCGCTGGCCGCTGCGGTCCTCGTACACGCGGGCGCGCACGACCTGGTAGGCGCGGTCGCCGCCGGAGAGGGTGTCGGCGACGCGGTTGAGGCGGTCGCGCACGGCGGGGTCGGTGACGCGGGCGGCGGCGTCCCGGTACAGGGCGAGGCGCGTGTCGTGGAACACGAAGCGGTGCGAGGCGGGGTCGGTGGTCTGGGCGGCGTCGTAGGCGCGGCGCAGGGCCCAGTCGGTGTCGGGCGTCTTGGAGCGGAAGAAGCGCAGGGTGTCGCCGGTGGGGCGCACGTCCACGAATTCGACGTTGTCGGCCGTCACGGCCGCCTGGAGCTGCGCGGCGACCTGCGTGAGGTCGCTCACGTCGAGGGTGGTGCCGAGGATGCGGGCGACGGTCGCGGCGAGGCTGTCGTCGACGGCGCGCAGGGCACTCATGCGTTCCGCGCCGAGTACGGCGGCGACGAACAGCCCGAGCAGCAGGACGGGCAGCACGGTGACGGTCAGCAGTCGGGCGAGCAGGCTGCGGCTCCCGCCCTGCGGTGCGGGCCGGGCGGGGGAGAGGGCGCTGGCGGGGGTGGGCACGTCCTCATGGTACGGCAAGGCCGCCCACCAGAATTGATGTACCGGGTTCAATGATCGGATCAATGATTCGATTGACTTAACCGGCCTGCCCGCATACACTCACGAAGACTCCCGTCATCCAACCCCAGCCAGCGCCCCACCCGGCCACCCCCAGTCCCGCCCACCCCCGGCAGGCGACCTGGGTCACACCCCTGCCGCGCCCCACAGGAGCCCGCCATGCGTCAAGCCCGTCCCCTGCTCGCCCTGACCGCACTCGCCCTGACCGCCGCCGCCACCGCCGACAAGGTCGGCACGCCCGTCCCCATCGGCATCGCGGTCGCGCAGACCAGCAACACCGCCCTGCTCGGACAGGAACAGGTGATCGGCGCACGCTTCGCCGAGAAGTACATCAACGCGCGCGGCGGCATCAACGGCACCCCCATCCGGCTCGTGTTCCAGGACACCGGCGGCGACGAGGCCGGCGCCATCAACGCCTTCCAGAACCTCATCACCAAGGACAGGGTCGTCGGCATCGTCGGCCCGACCCTCTCCCAGCAGGCCTTCAGCGCCGACCCCATCGCCGACCGCGCCAGGGTCCCGGTCCTCGGGCCGAGCAACACCGCCAAAGGCATCCCGCAGATCGGCCCGTACGTCGCCCGCGTGTCCGCGCCCGTCTCGGTCGTCGCGCCCAACGCCGTGAAACAGGCCCTGAAACTCGACCCCAAAATCAAGCGCGTCGCGGTGCTGTACGCCCAGAACGACGCCTTCTCCACCAGCGAGACCGGCACCTTCCAGCAGACCGCCAAGGACCAGGGCCTCACCGTCGCCACCGTCCAGAAGTTCCTCACGACCGACAGCGACTTCACCACGCAGGTCACGGCCGTCCTCAACGAGAACGTCGACCTCGTCATCGTGTCCGGCCTCGCCAACGACGGCGGCAACCTCGTCAAGCAGCTCCGGCAGCTGGGCTACAAGGGCAGCATCATCGGCGGCAACGGCCTGAACACCAGCAACATGTTCCCCGTCTGCCAGCAGTACTGCGACGGCATCATCATCGCGCAGGCGTACAGCCCCGCCCAGCCGAGCGCCAACAACCAGCTGTTCGTCAAGGAATACACCGCGCAGTACAAGAAGGCCCCGCCGCAGTTCGCCGCGCAGGCCTTCACGGGCGTGCAGGTCATGGTGGACGCCCTGAAGGTCCTCGACCACAAGAAGAAACTCGGCGACTGGGAACTCGCGGACCTGCGTACGGCCCTCAACACCCAGATTCTCGCCGGGAAGTACAACACGCCCCTCGGCCCGATCAGCTTCGACAAGGACGGCGAACTGCAGCAGCAGTCCTTCTATGTCGCGCAGATCAAGATGAAGGACGCCAAGACCGGCAGCTTCGTCTTCCTGAAGTGACGCCCGCCTGAGCCCCCGCCGCACGCGGACGGGCACCCCAACCACGGACAGCCCCAGCCACGGACAGCCCCAGCCACCACGGTCCAGCCACGGACAGGCACACGCGCGGGAAGCGGCACGCACGGGAACCCCCCACGGCCCGCTTCCCGCGCTCACGCCGGGAGCCCCATGACCGAACTGCTGCAGAACCTCATCAACGGCCTCGCCATCGGCAGCGTGTACGCCATCTTCGCGCTCGGGTACACGCTCGTCTTCTCGATCCTCGGGATCATCAACTTCGCGCACGGCGCGGTCTTCACGCTCGGCGCGTACTTCACGTACACCCTCGTCGTCGGCCAGTTCGAGAACAACGGCCTCATCAAGGGCGTGAACCTCTTCCCGGCCGGCTCGCCCTTCCACGGCAGCGCCTGGGCCTTCGCGGCCGCCGCCGTGATCGGCGCCCTGCTGTCCGGCGTGGTCGCCGTGATCATCGAACGCCTCGCGTTCCGCCCCATGCGCGCGCGCGGCGCCGACCCGCTCCTCGCGCTCGTCAGCAGCCTCGGCGTGGCGCTCGTCATCGTGAACCTCATCCAGATCCTCGTCGGCGCGGAAAGTTACAGCTTCCCCACCGACATTTACGGCGACCTGAAACCCGCCCTGATCCTGCACGTCGGCGGGAAGCTGGTGGTCGTGAGGACCGTGCAGGTCATCATCTTCGCGGTCAGCATGGTGCTGCTCCTCATCCTCGGGTACGTGATCGGCCGCACGCGCACCGGCAAGGCCCTGCGTGCCGTCGCCGAGAACCCCGGCACGGCCAGCCTGCTCGGCATCAGCGTCGAGCGCTTCATCGTCATCACGTTCTTCCTGTCGGGCTTCCTGGGCGGCCTGGCCGGGACGCTCGTCAGCACGGCCTTCAGTGTCGCCGGACCGTACTTCGGCGTGGCGTACGGCCTCAAGGGCCTCGCCGTGATCGTGCTGGGCGGCCTGGGCAGCATTCCGGGCGCCGTCGTGGGCGGCCTCGTGATCGGGCTCGCCGAGGCGTTCGTGCCCGCCCAGTACAGCGCGTACAAGGACGCCGTCGCCTTCGCGCTGCTGTTCGTCATCCTGCTGCTGCGCCCCCAGGGCCTGCTCGGCCGCCTGCAGATCCAGAAGGTCTGATACGGTTTTAAGCTGAACTTTTGGAGTTCAGCCGAGCGGAGCGAGTATCAACAAGTACGGTTTTGAGGAGGTGGAAGGGATGCTGGTGCTGTTCCCGGCATCCCTGGAATCGGATCAAAACCGTATGACCCCACCCACTCCAGAGGACACCATGGACTTCCTGCAAACCTACGGCTTCCTGATCGTGACCATGCTGCAGCAGGGCCTGCTGGGCCTGAGCCTGTACTTCCCGCTGATGGCCGGGCAGCTGAGCCTCGCCAGTCCCGGCTTCTACTCGCTCGGCGGGTACATCGCGGCCATCCTGCTGACCGCGCCGCAGTTCGCGCCCTGGCGTGACGCGCTGGGCGGCTGGATCTTCCCGGTGTCGTGGCTGCTGTCCGCGCTCGCGTCGGCCCTGCTGGGCGTGCTGGTCGGCATTCCGGCCCTGCGGCTGCGCGGCATCTACCTGGCGCTCGCCACCATCGCCTTCGTGCAGATCCTGCAGGTGCTGAGCCTGAACCTGTCCATCACGGGCGGCGCGGTCGGCCTGTTCGGCATCCCGCAGGCGTTCGGGTTCGTGGACCGCTGGCAGTACGTGTTCGTGTTCCTGCCGACCGTGCTGATCGTGCTGCTGTTCGCGCACCGCCTGCAGGGGTCCCGCGTGGGCCGCGCCTTCCGCGCGATCCGTGAGGACGAACTCGCGGCGGACGCGATGGGTATCCCGCCCACCCGCTACAAGGTGCTGGCCTTCGTGATCGGGGCGGTCGTGGCGGGCGTGGTCGGCGCCATGAGTGCCCCCTTCCTGAACACCTGGAACGCCCGGCAGGGCACCTTCGACGCGTCCATCGCGTTCCTGGCGTACACCCTGATCGGCGGGAGCCGCAGCATGTGGGGCCCGCTGCTCGGCGGCGCGCTCCTGGCGAGCCTGCCGGAACTGCTGCGCGGCCTCGCCGACTGGCGACTCGTGATCAACGGTCTGGTGCTCGTCGTGGCGAGCCTGTACCTCCCGCAGGGCATCGTGGGCGCCCTCGGCCGGTTGCGCCGCCCCGCGCCCCCGCAGCGTCCCGCGCCGCCCGCCCCGCCTGCCGTGCGCGGCCCCGCGCTGGGAGACACGCCGTGACGGGCGTCCCCCTCATGGCCGCCCCCCTCATGGCCGCCGAGGCCGTCCTGCAGGCGAGCGGGCTCACGCGCCGCTTCGGTGGCCTGATCGCCGTGAACGACGTGTCCTTCGAGGTGCGGCGCGGCGAGATCTTCGGCCTGATCGGCCCGAACGGCGCGGGCAAGACGACCCTCTTCAACCTCATGACGGGCCTCACCCCGCCGTCCTCCGGCACCCTCACGTACGCCGGGCAGGACATCACGGGGCAGCCGCCGCACCGCGTCGCGGCCCTCGGCATCGGCCGCACCTTCCAGAACATCCGCCTGTTCCGCGTGCTGAGCGCCCTGGAGAACGTCAAGATCGCCCAGCACGCCCGCACCACCTCCGGCCTGATCAGCGGCCTCAGCGGACGCGACCGCGCCGAGGAACGCCTCGTGACCGAACGCGCCTGGGCACTCCTCGACCTCGTCGGCCTGTCGGACCGCGCGGGCGAAGAAGCCGGGAACTTCAGTTACGGCGACCAGCGCCGCCTGGAGATCGCGCGCGCCCTCGCCCTGCAACCCCGCGTACTGCTGCTCGACGAGCCCGCCGCAGGCATGAACACCAGCGAGAAGGGCGAACTGACCGGCTTCATCCGCCGCGTCCGCGACGAGTACGACCTGACCGTCATGGTGATCGAGCACCACGTGCCGCTCGTCATGAACCTCTGCGACCGCGTCGCCGTCCTGAACTTCGGTCAGCTGATCGCGGTGGGCGACCCCGCCACCGTCCAGCGTGACCCCAGGGTCATCGAAGCGTACCTCGGCGGCTGAACCGCCCCCACCCACCCGCGCCGCGCACAAAGGAGGCCGCATGGCCCTGCTCGACATCGAACACCTCAGCGTCAACTACGGCGCCATCCAGGCCGTCAGGGACCTGTCCCTCACCGTGCAGGAAGGCGAGATCGTCACCCTCATCGGCGCGAACGGCGCAGGCAAGACCACCACCCTGCGCGCCGTCTCCCGCCTCCTGAAACCGCGCGGCGGCACCCTGCGCTTCGCGGGCCGCGACCTCACCCGCCTCCCGCCCGACGAAGCCGTCCGGCTCGGCATCGCGCAGAGCCCCGAAGGCCGACAGGTCCTCGCCCGGCAGACCGTGCACGACAACCTCGAACTCGGCGCGTACACCCGCCGTGACCACGCCCAGATCCACGCCGACATCGAACAGCAGTACGACCGCTTCCCCAGGCTCCGCGAACGCCGCGCCCAGCCCGCCGGGACCCTCTCCGGCGGCGAACAGCAGATGCTCGCCATCGCCCGCGCCCTCATGAGCCGCCCGAAACTGCTGCTGCTCGACGAACCCAGCCTCGGCCTCGCGCCACTCGTGGTGCTGGAAATCTTCGGCATCCTGCGCGAACTGAATGCCCAGGGCGTCACCATGCTCCTCGTCGAACAGAACGCCCGCCTCGCCATGCAGCACAGCCACCGCACGTACGTCATGGAGGCCGGACAGGTCACCTTCACCGGCCCGTCCGACCAGCTCGTGAACGACGAACGCGTCCTGCACGCCTATCTGGGCGGCTGACCCGGCCGGGACAGCAGAGGGCGGCGGCCCCCACGGGAACCGCCGCCCTCCTGTCTGTTCCTGCGCCCTGCAGCCCCTCAGGTGTGCATTGCCCGGTGGACCGGAATCCCGATCAGACGGTTTTGAGCTGAACTTTTTGAGTTCAGCCGAGCGAAGCGAGCACCAACAAGTACGGTGTTGAGGAGGTGGAAGGGATGTCGGTGCTTTTTCCGGCATCCCTGGAATCGGATCAAAACCGTATCAGACGTTGAAGCCGAACATGCGCATCTGGCGTTTGCCGTCGTCGCTCATCTTGTCGGGCGCCCACGGCGGCGACCACACGAACTCCACCTCGACCTGATTGATGCCGTCCAGGCGCATGACGGCCATCTCCGCGTCCGCGCGGATCAGGTCCTGCACGGGGCAGCCGACCGAGGTGAGCGTCATGGTGATCTCGACGTTCCCGGCGGTGCTGATGTCCACGCCGTAGATCAGGCCGAGGTCCACGACGTTCACGGGAATCTCCGGGTCCTTCACGACCTTGAGCGCTTCGAGCACCTGCGCCTGGCTGGGCAGGCCCTCCGCGACCGGCGTGGTGCTGGGGTTCACGAGCGCGCCGCTGTACACGCCGTCCCCGGCGCTGGTGTCCACCGCGTCCGTGTGCGCGTCGCCGGTCACTTGTCGTCACCGGTGGGCAGGCCGTCCTGCACCCAGGCCATCGTGCCGCCCGTGAGGTTGCTGACGTTGCCGTAGCCCTGGTCGATCAGGAACTGACCGGCACGTTCGCTGCGGGCGCCGCTGCGGCAGATCATGATGATCTCGGCGTCCCTGGGGAGGGAAGCGTAGCTGTTCTGGAAGTCGCTGAGCGGCATGAGCTGCGCGCCGGTCGCGTGGACCTCGTCGTACTCGTTCGGTTCGCGCACGTCGATCAGCAGGGCGCCCTGCTGGAGGCGGGCCTGGGCGTCTTTCGGGTTGAGCTCGTTCATGCTGCCCAGCATACAGGGCGAGTGCGGGCCGGACCCTGAGTTGAGCCGCATTGTGCGTGGTCGCATTTCGCATCGTGCCGTGCGGCCGGGTCGCGGCCCCGTGAGTGGGCGCCCGGGCGGGCAGGGGGGAGGCGCGTGCGGGTACACTGCCTGCATGTCCACGCCCGACCCGCAGTCCCCTGCCGTTCCCCCGTCCGCGCCGGGTCCGGGCCTGCCGGACGCCTCGGCGCTGCTGGTGGACCTGAGGCCCGCGCCGTTGCGGGCGGCCGTGCCGCTCCCCGCCCTGCCGAACCGCGTGGTGACGCTCACGCTGGACGTGATCGAGGACGGCGGGCACGGCCTCACGGCGGGTGCGGGCGAGGTGGTGGTGCTGTGCGAGCGCGGGGTTCGCAGCACCCTGGCCGCGCGGCTGCTGCGGGCCGACGGCGTGAACGCCAGCGCGTACCCGGGCGGTGTGCCTGCCCTGCTGCGCGCCCTGCCCTGAGACCGGACCGAACGACCTGCGGGCGCGTCACGCCCTGCCGCGTGTTTGGACAGCGTGGCGTGCGCTGCGCTAGTATGGAGCCTGCTGTCTGCCCCCCGACCCCCGGCACCGCACGGGACTGCACCACAACGCTGCACCCTGCGGTTCCGGGACCGGGCGAGCGCGGACGACTGAAGGGCGGGCCAGCCGGAGGCCAACAGCGGTCACCGGCGGCCCGCGCGTTCAGGACAGAGGAGAACACCATGATTAGCGTAACGGATCTCAGAAACGGCACGAAAGTGCAGATGGACGGCGGCCTGTGGGAGTGCCTGGACTACTCGCACCTCAAGATGGGCCGCGGCGGTGCGAAGGTCGTCACGAAGTTCCGTAACCTCGAGACGGGCAGCATCGTCGACCGGACCTTCAACAGCACCGAAAAGCTGCAGGACATCTTCGTGGAGACCAAGCCCATGCAGTACCTGTACAAGGACGGCGACGACTTCATGTTCATGGACATGGAGACCTTCGATCAGGTGTCCCTGCCGCCCGTGCTGGCCGGTGACGCCGCGAAGTTCCTGAAGGAGAACATGGAGGTCGAGGTGTCCATGTTCGGCGAGAAGGCCCTCAAGATCGTGCTGCCCAACAAGGTCGTGCTGAAGATTGTCGAGACGGCCCCCGGCGTGCGCGGCGACACCGTGTCCGGCGGCACGAAGCCCGCCGTGCTGGAAGGCGGCGCGATCGTTCAGGTGCCGCTGTTCGTGGATCAGGACACCGAAGTGAACGTGGACACCCGGACCGGCGAGTACCTCAGCCGCGCCTGACGTGCCGCTCGTCTGAACGTGCCGCCCTCCCTCACGGGGGGGCGGTTTCGTCTGCATCGTTGTACCGGGTGCAAGCGGGCGGACGCGGGCCGAACGTCCGTTATGCTGTGGGCACCGAGGAACCCCCGACGTTCGCGGCCGTGCCGTCAGCCCAGCAGGACCCACGGCAGGCCGAGGCGCCGGACGCAACACAAGGAGTCGCTATGAACCCCAAAGACCTGAAAGAGATTTTGCGGGCGCTGGAAGTCGCCGACGTCCGCGAGTTCAACCTGAAGACCGCCGACTATGACCTGAGCATCCGTCGCGGCGCGGAAGCGCCCGTCGTGTACGCCCAGCCGCAGTACGCGCCCGCCCCGGTGCCCGCGCAGCAGGCCCCGGCCAGCGCGCCCGCCAGCGCCGCACCCACGCCCGCCGTGCCTGCCGCAGCCGAAACGGCGCCCGCTGCCGCCCCGGCCCCCGCGCCCGCCGCGAGCGGCACGCCCGTCAAGGCGCCCATCGTGGGGACCTTCTACACTTCCAGCAGCCCCGACGCGGCCGCGTACGTGAAGGTCGGCGACACCATCGCCGCCGGACAGGTGCTGTGCATCATCGAAGCGATGAAGCTCATGAACGAGATCGAAGCCGAAACGAGCGGCACCCTGCGCGAGATCCTCGTCAAGAACGGCGACCCGGTCGAGTACGGCCAGACGCTCTTCATCATCGAATGAGGTCGGAAGGTCAGCGGGCCCGAGGGTGCAGGGGCGTCACGCCCAGGGCGCACCCCATCCTGACCCGCTGACCCCCCGACCCTGCCGGAGGCAGACATGTTCAAGAAAATCCTGATCGCCAACCGGGGCGAGATCGCGCTGCGCGTCATCCGGACCGCCCGCGAGATGGGCGTCAAGACCGTCGTGGTGTACTCCCAGGCGGACGAGCACAGCCTGCCCGTCCTGCTCGCCGACGAGTCCGTCTGCGTCGGCCCGGCCGCCAGCAACGCCTCGTACCTGAACATCCCCAACATCCTCTCGGCCGCCCTCATGACCGGCGCCGAAGCCATCCACCCCGGGTACGGCTTCATGGCCGAGAACCCCGACTTCGCCGAGATGTGCCGCGAGCACGGCATCACCTTCATCGGCCCGACGCCCGAGAGCATGCGCGCCCTGGGCAGCAAGGCGGGCGGCCGCGAGATCGCCGCGAACAGCAACGTGCCCGTCGTGCCCGGCACCGGCGTCCTCGAAGGGACGGACGAGGCCCTCCTCGCCGCGAAGCAGATCGGCTACCCGGTGCTGCTCAAGGCCAGCGCGGGCGGCGGCGGACGCGGCCAGAAGGTCGTCCGCACCCAGGAGGAACTGAAAGCCGCGTTCGGGCAGGCTCAGGAGGAAGCGCGCCTGTACTTCGGGGACCCCGCCATCATCATGGAGAAGTTCCTGGAGGAATTCCGGCACGTCGAGGTGCAGGTCATGGGCGACGGGGAAGGCCACGTCATCCACATCGGGGAACGCGACTGCAGCATCCAGCGCCGCAACCAGAAGCTCATCGAGGAAGCCCCCAGCACCCTGCCCGACACGCTGCGTCAGGAGATCCTCGACGCGGGCGTCCGCCTCGCCCGGCACGTCAACTACGCCGGGGCAGGCACCCTGGAATTCATCGTGGACCGGGACGGCAACTACTACTTCATGGAGATGAACACCCGCATCCAGGTGGAGCACTGCGTGTCCGAAGCGATCTCCGGCCTGGACTTCGTGCGCCTGCAGCTCATGATCGCGGCCGGTGAGGGCCTGGCCCTCCAGCAGTCCGACATCACGCTGCGCGGGCACGCCATCGAGTGCCGCATCAACGCCGAGGACCCCGACAAGGACTTCCGTCCGGCCGCCGGGAAGATCGACGAGGTGCACTTCGCGGGCGGCCCCGGCGTGCGCGTCGACAGCCACGCCTACAGCGGCTACGTCATCCCGCCGCACTACGACAGCCTCATCGGCAAGCTGATCGTGCACCACGACACGCGCGAGCAGGCCATCGCCCGCATGAAGCGCGCGCTGGAGGAGACGGTCATCCAGGGACCCAAGACGACCATCCCGCTGTACGTCAAGATCATGGACAATGCCTTCTACAGGCGCGGCGCCGTCATGACGAACTTCCTGAAGACCCGCATGGAAGCCGTCTGATACGATTTTGAGCTGAACTTTTGGAGTTCAGCCGAGCGAAGCGAGCACCAACAAGTACGGTTTTGAGGAGATGGAAGGGATGTCGGCGCTGTTTCCGCCATCCCTGTAATCGGATCAAAACCGTCTGAGTCCGGATTCCGGAACCAGCCGCCCTCACGACGGACGGCCCCGGACGCTCAGCGGCGGCCTGGAATCTACGCAACGTGAAATGCCGGGCCTGCAGTGTTGCAGGCCCGGCATTCGTCTGGCTGGTCGCCCGTCCTCACGGCACGCCGTGGACCAGCGGCCCGGGTCGGGTCAGCGGCGGTCGGCCGGAGTGGTGACCACGCCGGGCGTGACCGTGACGCGCTCCTCACGGCGACGTCCGCCCAGCAGGCCGAGCAGACCGAAGAGGCCCAGGAGACCCCAGGGGATCTGCCGCGTGTCGGCCACGCCGTCGTTGTTGGTGTCGACCACACCGTCACGGTTGGGGTCGACGGCGTTGTTGACGGCGTCCTTGGTGTTCGCGGCGGCGGCGCTCGTCGCTGCGGCGGCATTGTCAACGGCCTGGCCCGTCGCGGCTGCGGCGTTGTCGACCGCCTGACCGGTGGCGGCTGCAGCGTTGTCGACGGCCTCACCGGTCGCGGCAGCGGCATTGTCCACGGCCTGACCGGTGGCGGCCGCCGCATTCTCGACTGCTTTCCCGGTGGCAGCTGCAGCGTTGTTGACAGCCTCACCGGTGGCGGCGGCGGCGTTGTCCACGGCGGCACCGGCCTTCTCGGCGGCTCCATCGTTGGCATCGGTGGACTGCACCTGAACGTAGGTGGCGCTTGGGGCGGTCGCCAGGGCGGGCGTGACGGTCAACAGCATGCTCAGCATCCAAATGTTCTTCATGGGTCTCCTGATTCCGCAATGGCGCGCCTGTCGTGTGGACGGGCGTTCCCGCGTCTGCGGGCGATGGAGCCAGTCTGAGGGCTGTCCGCCTTCAGGCCCTGAACGGCCCATAAAAAGTGATTTATGAACTATCCACTTTTCCTTGGTTTCTGATGAGAAACTTACGTGGCCTGGGCTGGCGCTTCTCACGGTCTGGATCGCCGAGCCGCACACGGTCAGCCTGCCGATCTCCGACCGGACCGGTCACGCGTCCCCACGCCGGTCCATGCGTCGTCGCGCGTCCGGGATGCAGGCGTTCCCCGGCCCGTTACGACTTCTGATGACAGTTCTTTACGGGAAGGTTCGTGAAATGTTAAAGCGGTTTCACCCGCCTGGACGCAACGGCGTATCATCCTGAATTGTCGTTCCGGCATTTCTGCCCGGACCCAGAGGTCAACCTATGAGTATCGCTTCACCCTCCCAACCGGCGGGCGGCCAGCTGCGCCGCTCCTACCTCATCATCGCGGCCGTCATCACGGCCCTCGGCGGCCTGCTGTTCGGTTTCGATACCGGCGTCATCAGCGGGGCACTGCTGTACATCAAGAAGGACTTCAACCTGACGCCGCTCATGCAGGGCGTCATCGTGTCGGCCGTGCTGGGCGGCGCGTTCTTCGGGGCGCTCGCGGGCGGGTTCCTCACGGACCGCCTCGGTCGGCGCACGAGCCTGTTCTGCACGAGTCTGCTGTTCGCGGCGGGCGCGCTGTTCACGGCGTTCGTGAACACCCCGGAACTGCTGATCGTGGGCCGCGTCATCGTGGGCCTCGCGATCGGCCTGTCGAGCTTCGTGGTGCCGCTGTACATCAGCGAGATCAGCCCGCCGCAGTACCGTGGCGCGCTCGTCACCGCGAACCAGCTGCTCATCACCATCGGCATTCTCGTCAGTTACGGCGTGAACTACGTGTTCGCGTACGACGGTGGGTGGCGCTGGATGTTCGCCATCGCCGCCATTCCGGCCCTGCTGATGTTCGCAGGCCTGTTTCTGCTGCCGGAAAGTCCGCGCTTCCTGCTGGCGCGCGGGGACGACGCGGGTGCGCGGGCCGCCGTGGCGCGCAGCACCACCAGCGACACCCTCACGGACAGCATGATGGCGGACCTGCGCCGCGAACTGCAGGCCGAGACGGGCGAAGCCTCCTGGGCGGCCCTGCTGCGCCCCGGCGTGCGCACGGCCCTCATCATCGGGGTGGGGCTGGCGATCTTCCAGCAGGTGACGGGCATCAACACCGTCATCTACTACGCCCCCACCATCTTCCAGCAGGCGGGCCTGCAGAGCGCGGGCGCGGCCATTCTCGCCACGGCCGGGATCGGCGTGGTGAACGTGCTGTTCACGGTCGTCTCGCAGTTCCTGCTGGACCGCGCGGGTCGCCGCACGCTCCTGCTGGTGGGCATCGCGGGCATGGTGCTGGGCCTCGCCGCGCTGGGCCTGTCGTTCTTCCAGAAGAGCGCCGGACTGCCGGCCGCGCTGAGCCTCGCCCTGTACATCGCGGCGTTCGCCATCGGGCTCGGGCCGGTGTTCTGGCTGCTGATCTCGGAAATCTACCCGCAGGAGGTACGTGGCCGCGCCATGAGCGTCGCCACCATGGCGAACTGGGGCAGCAACCTCATCGTGGCCCTGACCTTCCCCCTGCTGATCCAGGCGGCCGGTCCCAGCCCAACCTTCTTCATCTACGCGGCCGTGACGGTCCTCGCGTTCGTGTTCGTGCTGCGCCTCGTGCCGGAAACGAAAGGGAAGACCTTCGACCAGATTCAGGCCGACCTGAAGTAACCACGGTCGATCGGGCCGGGCGGACCGCGTGTTCGCCCGGTCTTTCTCATGCGGAGTTCACGTTCCGCTGTGGGTTGCCCCTGCGGGCGCAGTTCCGCCTGCGCGGCTGCGCTACCCTGGGCGCGTGAACGCCGCAGGACACGCACGACCACCGGGAGGACAGGAAGCATGAGGACGCTGCTGCAGGCGGAGGACCTGAGCGTCCTGTACGGGGAGCGCGTCATCCTGAACCGCCTGACCCTCACGTTCCGGCAGGGCGAGCGCGCCGCGCTGCTCGGCCGGAACGGGGCGGGCAAGACCACCCTGCTGCGCGTGCTGGCCGGTGAGCGCCGCCCGGACGACGGCATGCTGTGGCGCGAGGACGGCCTGCGGGTCGCCGTGCTGGACCAGCAGCCGGTCTTCGGGCCGGGCGTGACGGTGGCCGCCCTGATGAACGCCGCCGACCCGTACGCGCCCCTGCGGGCCGAACTGGACGCCCTCGCACCGCAGCTCGGGGACCCCGCGCGCCTCGACGCGTGGATGGCGCTGCAGCGGCGGCTGGAGGACAGCGGCGGGTACGGCTGGCCGAGCCGCGCGGCGCGCGTGTACTCGGTGCTGGACCTCGCCCGCTACCGCGAGCGGGAGGCCGCGACGCTCAGCGGCGGGGAACGCACCCGTCTGAGCCTCGCGCTCGCGCTCGTCCGGGAGCCGGACCTGCTGCTGCTCGACGAGCCCACCAACCACCTCGACATCCGCATGCGCGAGTGGCTGGAGGACGCCCTCCTGAACTTCGCGGGCGGCGTGATCCTCACGAGCCACGACCGGGAATTCCTGGACCGCGTCGCGACGCGCAGCGTCTGGATCGAACACGGGGACGCCACCGAGTACCCCGGCGGGTACAGCCGCGCCCGCAGCCTCCGTGAACTGGAGCGGCGCACGCAGGGCCGCGCGCACCGCCTCGCGCGCCGCGAGGAGGAACGCCTGAGCGGCAGCGCCGACCGCCTCGACCTGTGGGGCCGCCAGTCGCGCGCCGTCCGCTCGCGCCTCGCGCGGACCGCCGTGGTGGACGCGCCGCCCAGCGAGCGCCGCCTGCACATGCGCCTCCTGGCCGGGCAGGCCCGCGCCCGCCTGCTGCTGTGGGGCGAGCGGCTGTCACGGACGTACGCGCCGGGACCGGCGGGCGGGGAGGGCCGGACCGTGCTGCGCGGCGCGGCCCTCAAGATCCGCCAGGGGGACCGCGTCGCCCTGATGGGCGCGAACGGGACCGGCAAGACCACCCTGCTGCGCCTGCTGTCCGGCGAGGACCAGCCGGACCCCGTCACGCCGGACGGGCCGCCCGTGTTGCGCGTCGCGCCGGGCGTGAGCGTCGTCACGCTCGACCAGACGTGGCATGGCCTCGACCCGGACGAGGGCCTGTACGTGCAGTTTGATGAACGGTTCGGCGCGCGGGCCGCCGCCCTGCTGGGCCGCGCGGGTTTCCGGCCCGACGACTGGCGCAGACCGCCCGCTGAACTGTCCGGCGGCGAACGCGCCCGCGCGGGCCTCGCGCTCGTCAGTGCCCTGCGCGCGGACCTGCTGCTGCTCGACGAGCCCACCAACCACCTCGACGTGGAGGCCCTCGAAGCGCTGGAGGAGGCCGTGCAGGCGTACGGCGGCGCGGTCGTGATCGTCACGCACGACCGCCGCTTCGCGCGCGAGGTCGCCACGCGCCTGTGGATGATCGAGGACGGCACGCTGCGCGAGGTGGCCGGCTGGACCGACCGCACGCCGCTCGACCCGGCCCGCAGCCTGGACGGCGACCCGCCCCCACCCCCGCCGCCGCCCACCGCCCGCGACCAGCTGCGCGTGCAGGAAGCGAAACTCGCGGCCCTGAACGCACAGCTCGACAGCCTGACCCTCACGGGCCGCGAGGAGGCCCGTGCGCGCGCCGACCGGCACGCCGTGCAGCAGGACGTGTACGGCCTGTACGCCGAGGTGTACCACGCGCCGCAGTACGACTGGGAGCGCCGCAGCGGCCCGCTGCGCGTGCGTGCCCAGCGCTTCCCGGAGGGCGGCGCGATGTTCTGGGCCGCCCACGACCTGAGCTGCCCGCACCTCGCGTACGACGGGCAGACCCTGAGGTGGTCGGACCCGCCGCCCACGTGGTTCGGCGCGTGGATGCTCGGCGGCGCGCTGGACCTGATCCTGCTCCGCTGGGACCGGGGCCGCGTGCAGCTCGGCGAGCACGGCCCCACCCTCACGCGCCGCGCGTACTTCGAACGGCTCGGCTGGACGGGCCGCGCCCCCTGACGACCCTCCCGGCCGGACCGGGCGAGCGCCCTCACACGGCGGCGGTCCCTGCAACGGCGCGAAACGCGAGCGGCCCGCTATACTGCCCGGCATGGAAGACTTTCTCAAGGGTCGTCTGGGTGGGGAGGGCGGCTACGACATCCGCTGCTCCATCGACGGCGACCGGATCAGGGGCCGCGCAGGCGGCAAGGTGCACGGCAAGGACATCGAGCTGGAGATCACGGAGCGCGGCGTGCAGGGCACGGTCGGCAACGACCCGGTCGTCATCGAACTCGACTCCGGCGAGCTGAAGGGCAACGTCGGCAGCGAGAAGCTCACGCTGCGCGGCGTGGACCGCGTGACGGGCTTCTTCGGTGAACCGATCACCGGCTGGAACGTCGTCGCGCAGCAGCAGGGCAACGCCCTGATCGGCCGTCTGGGCAGCACGGTTCTCGGCCGTGACTTCCAGCTGGAGCTCGGCTCCGCGCCCGGCTGGGTCGGCGCGCTGGTCGCCGTGGTCGCCTTCTACGCGCTGGAACCCCGCGCGAGCGCCAACCGCTGACCACCCGCTGAACCGTGCCCCGCTGACGGCCTGACCGTCACCGCCCACCGAAACGCCGCCCGGGATCACCGGGCGGCGTTCTGCTGCCGTGCTTCCGTGCCCCGGGAGGCGGGCTGCCTCCAGGCCGTCACCAGCGGTACACGTAACTGAAGTTGAACTTGGTGCTGATGCCGGACTGCACGCCCAGCGCGACGCTGCTGCGGTTCGTGAAGTTGTACGCGGCCGAGAAGGACGGCTGCAGCGTGCTGAAATCCAGGCCCGTGAGCGGCGTGCTGGCCTTGAAGGTGAAGCGGTTGTCAGGCGTGGTGTACGTGGCGTCCAGCAGGCCCTGGCCGCTCAGGTCCACGCGGTACTGCAGGTACAGTTCCCGCGTCAGGTACGAGCCGACCGTGAAGGTCGCGCCGAACCCGCTGCTGCCGTTCTCGCCGGGCAGGGCCGCGTTGATCTTGAAGACGTCCACGCCGAGCGCGCGGGCGACGTTGCGCTGCAGTTCGCCCAGCACGAACAGGTTCAGGGCCGTCTTGAGGGCGCTGGTGCCGAAGGTGCCGAGATTGCTCGGCAGCGAGGTCACGTCGGGCGTGCCGACCGCGACCAGCGAGTACAGCTGCGCTTCGGCGTTCGGGTTGGCGCTCGACAGGTCCACGCTGGCGCCCGTGCAGCCGCGCACGCACGTGAGGTGCGTGTCGAGACTCAGGGCGTTCGTGCCGTTGGGCTGAGGGCCGAACCCGCCGTCCAGCGTGAGGTTCACGCCGACCAGTCCGCCTTCCGGGAGCGGCACGTCGCCGGTCGCGGACACCGCGATCTTCGGGTACAGCGAGGTCCCGTCGAAGACGGCGCTGCCGGAATCGATGTTGAAGGAGTTGTCGCGCAGGTCCACGCTGCCGCGAATGGCCTTGACGCTCCCCGCGAGTTTCGGGGTGCTGCCCGTCCCGCTGAGGGTCAGGTCGCCGCTCAGTTCGGCCCGCCCGATGGATTCGTCCACGCGGATGCCGTTCGGCGCGGTGATGGGGATGTTCTGGAAGACCACGCGCGACAGCAGCGGGCTGACGCGGCGCGCGGCGGCCACCTGCTCGGCCGTGCGCGGGAAGGTCGTGAGTTCTTCCGGGAGGGGGCTGTTGTACGGCACGCTGCCGTCCGTGCCGGTGCCGGTGGACGCGCCTCCTCCGGCCATGCCGGTGCTGCCGCTGGGGGCGGGGATGACGGCGGTGCTGCCGGTGCCGCCCGTGCCGAGCACGAGGCTCTGCACGCCGACCGCGCCGCTCACGAGGATCGGGCCGTCGTTGTTCGGCCGGGCCTGCTCCACCGCCGTGAGGTCCGCGTTGATGCGGCTCTCGCGGCCGTAGATCAGGCTGATCGGCAGGTTGAAGTTCCGGGCGGTGAGGCGCAGGTCGTAGCGCGGCGAGAGGCTGCCCTGCACGCTCAGGCTGCCCACCCCGAGGCCGCCGACCGCCTGGGCGTTCACGGCGTACCCTTCGCGTGTCGTCCCGGCGTTCTCCTGCGTGACGTTCGCCACGACGTTCTCGATGCGGCCCAGGCCCTGCGGGACGAGCAGGCCCCGGTACTCGACGTTCAGGCCGCGCAGCCGGAGGGTGTCGAGCCGCCCGCCGATGTTCACGGTGCCGTCCGCGCCGACGCTGCCGCCCGCCTGCACGCGGCCCTGCACCGTGAACAGGCCACTGTCCGGCAGGGTGCCGCTCAGGGAAGGGATACGCAGGCTGATGCTGCCGAGCGCGCCGCTCAGGTCGCTGCCGCTCACGTTGCCGACAGGCCGGTCGTAGGTGCCCGCCACGTTCACGCTCAGGGTGCCCTGCAGGCTCGGGGACTGCTCGCGCAGGCTGGGAATGAACAGCAGCACGGGCGTGAAGGTGGTGTTCTGGAAGGCGGCCGTCACGTTGACGGCGCGGCGCGTGTACTGCCCGGTCACGTCCCAGCGGCCCGCGCCGCTGAGGTGCAGGTCGATGTTCCGCAGTTCGCGCTGGCCGTACTGCACGCTGCCGCTCCCGGCGAGCGTCTGCACGACCCGCTGCGGGGCCGCGCCCGTGCCGGACGCCGTGGAGCCGGACGCGGGAGGGGTCGTGGCCGGCTTGCCGTTCGTCGCCGTGGTCGCGGCGGGCGTGACGAGCATGGTGCTCGTGACCGTCACGCGCTCCGCGACGATGTTCACGTCGCCCGCCAGCGGGTCCGCGACCGGCAGACGGAACCGCGCGAGGCCCGTCACGAGGCCCTGACCGGGCAGCACGCCGCTGAACGCCGACAGGAACGCGTCCACCGGCAGGCCCCGCATCTGGAAGGTGCCGGCCAGGATGCCGTTCGAGAGAGAAGCCGTCAGCAGCGAACTCGCGGCACTGCTCGTGCCCAGCGACCCGCGGATGCGCCAGTCGCTCGTGAGGAGCGAGTTGCGGCCCACCAGCGAACCGTCCCCGACGAGCGTCCCGTCGAGTCTCGCGGCGAGCACCGTGTCACCCAGCCGCAGTGCCGGGGAGCGCAGCATGAAGGTCCCGCCGCCGTCCGACACGGCCAGGTCGCCACTCACGCGGCCGCTCAGGTTCGGGGCGACCTTCAGGCCCTGCAGGTTCAGGCCGTCGAGGTTCGCGCGCAGGCTGTACCCGTCCCCGGTGGGCTTCACGCCCGTCAGGGCCGTCAGGCCCGGCAGCAGGTCCGCGAGCCCGCCGCTGCCGTCCAGGCTGACCTGCGTGCCGCTGTTGCTGCTCTCGGACCCGGCGGCCGCCTGCACCGCGAAGCTCTGGCCGGTCAGGGTGACGGTGCCGTTCAAGCGGGCGCGCAGCCCGCCCAGCGACAGGCCGAGCGCCTGCGTGCGGAGCGTGCCGTTCAGGCCGCGCGCGTCGAGCGTCACGTCCGCGTCGAGCGTCCCGCCCGCCCGGACGACGCCCGGCACGGGAACGCTGCCGGTGGCGGTGGTGCCCGTCCCGGTGCTGCCCGCGACCGGCATGGTGACGGTGCCGGTCTGCGCGGGCTGCGTGAGGTGCGCCTGCAGCGCGCCCCGGTACGCGCCGCCCCGGCCCGCCTGCGCGAGCGTCAGGGCCGCCGTGCCCAGCTCGGACGTAAGGGTGGCGTTGCCGCCAAGCACGCCGTCCGTCAGGGTGGCGAGGCCCGCCACGCTGCCCGTGAGCGGCAGGTTCACGACCGGAACCGTGTACCCGGTCTGCAGGTCCCGCAGGCCGAAGGTCACGTTGCCCGTCAGGGTCCTGGTGTTGACGGTCCCGGTCGCGTTCAGCGTCCCGGCGAGCGTCGAGATGTTCAGCCCGCCGAGCGACAGGCCCGGCAGGTTCACGCCGAGCTGCGTGCCGTCCCAGCGGACGCGGCCCGTCGCGGTGCCGTCCGTGACGTTCACGTCCGCGCCCGTCAGTCCGGCCGTGCCGCTGGCGCGCCAGGAGCCGCGCGTCACGTCGAGGGCCGCGACCGGCTGACCGGACGGGCCGGACAGCGCCACCTTCACGCTCGCCTCGGGCCGCGCGTACGTCACCTGACCCTCCCACAGGGAGCGCGTCAGGTCGAGGTTCAGGACGCCGCTCGCCTGCGCGTCCGGGCCGTCCGTGAGGCGCAGCTGCACGTTCTGCCGGTTCGCGACGACGCGCACGCCCGCCCCGCCCAGCCCGAGCGACCCGGCCAGCATCGGCTGCACGACCGGGCCGCTCAGCACGAGGTGCGCCGTGTCCGTGAGCACGCCGGACGGACCGCCCGTCACGTCCAGCGTGCCGGTCCAGCCGTTGCGGAGACTGCCGGTGCTCGCGAGCGTCGCCGCGAAGCCCGCCGCGTCCGCCGTGCCGGACAGCGCGATGCTGCCGCCCGCGTACGCCGCCTTCAGGTCCGACGTGACGCCCGCGCCCGCCAGGTGAAGGGCCGCGCTGCCGGTGCCGGTCAGGGTGGCGCGGCCCGTGGCGCTCGCCGTGAGGCCGTACCCGGCCGCGCGCAGGTCCGTGAAGGTCAGCGTCCCGCGCTGCAGTGTCCCGGTCGCCTGTCCCGCCTGCGTGAGCGTGCCGGTCAGGGCGTTCAGGCCGCCGCCCCTGCCGGTGAGGGGGCCGTTCACGGCGAGGCTCACGTCCTGCACGTTCACGCCGGACACGGTCACGGTGTTCAGGGCCGCGCCCGCACTCACGTTCAGGCTGCCGAGCGGGCCGCTGACGGTCACGTCGGCGCTCGCGTCTCCCTGCGCGCCCAGCAGGCCGAGCGGCGTGAGGTGCGCCTGCAGCAGCACGCTCGGCACGAAGCCCGCGAGCTTCAGCGTGCCGCTCCCCAGGCTGCCCGCCTGCAGGCGGTACGTGCCGCTCCCGTCACCCTGTACCTGCACCGGCTCCTGCAGGGCGGCGAGCTGCGCGGTGGCGCGGCCCGCCAGGTTCGGCCAGCTGCCGTTCAGGTCGAGCTGCACGCGGTTCTGGCCCTGCGCGGCCGTGCCGTACACGCGGACGTCCGCAGCGGGAGGGGAGAGGCGCACGTTCCTGGCTTCGGCCAGCACGCGGCCCGCGTACCCGCCGCGCAGGGTCGCGGCGGCGTTCAGGCGCGGGTCGGTCGCGCGGCCCGCCACGTCCAGCTGCGCCACGAATTCCGGCCGGGTGACATTCAGTCGGCCTGTCACGTTCGGGCTGGCGGCGGGACCGGTGAGGGTCAGGGTGCCGTCCAGCGTGTCGATGCCGAGCGCCGCGGGTTTCATGCCGTTCACCGCGACCTCTACGCCTTCCGGCAGGCTGCCGCGCGCGCTGAGCGTCCCGCCGAACACCTCACCCTGCAGGTCCGCCTGCGTCACGGACGGCGTGTACAGCGCCGAGCCGCTCAGCGTGAACGCGCCCGTCTGCGCGGCGCGGCCCGACACCTGCAGGCCCGAGGCGCGCACCTGCCGCAGGCCGAGGGTCGTGGAGCCGTCCACCGTCACCTGCCCGGCGAGGGTCAGGGCGTCCACGCCCGCCGATTCCGGCAGGAGCCGCGCGACGCTCGCGCCGCTGCTGCCGAGGTCCGCGTGGTACGTGCCGTCCACGAGCGTCGCCGTGCCGCGCAGGCGCCGCCCCGCGAGATTCAGGGCGGCGTTCCCGGCCGCGTACCTCGCCTGCACCGCGCCGCTCAGCTCTCCGGCCGTGTCGAGCAGGTCGCCCTTCACGCTGGTCTGCACGGCATTCCAGGCCGCGCCGCCCAGCGAGGCGTCTGCCGTGAGCGTCAGCTGCCGGGGCCGTCCCCAGAAGGCGCCCAGGTCGAGCGTCTGCAGCGCGAGCGTCCCGCCGGGCCGCAGCGGCAGGCTGGCGGGGAAGGTGCCGCGCACCTGTGCCTGCCCGAGTGCCGCGTCCAGCGCGAGCGTCCCGCTGCCGGTCACGTGCGCCTGCAGCGCCTGCCCCGAGACGTTCCCCGCGAGCCGCAGGTCCCCCAGGAAGCCGGACGCCTGACTCCAGCCGAAGGGGCCGTCCAGCTGTACCGTCTGCGTGCCGCTGCGGTACGGGGCGTGCAGCGTGAAGCGGGCGGCCAGCAGCCCGGCCGGGCCGAGCGTGTTGCCCAGCTGCCCGCGCGCCGTGCCCGACAGCTGCTCGCCGCTCGCCTCGACCTTCCAGTCGCGCCCCAGCAGGTGCGCCGTGACACGGCTGCCCTGCGCGTCCAGCCCGCGCGGCCCGCCCGTCGTCACGCCGCTCAGGCGCAGGTCCGGGCGGCCCACGCTGCCGGTCGCGGCGAGCGTGTACCCGCCCGCGAGGTAATCGCTGACGGTGACCGGCCCGGAGAGGTTCAGGGCGGGCAGGACCGTGCCGCTCACGCGGGCACTCGCGACGCCCGCCAGGGCCGCCGACGCCTCCTGCACGCTGAGCGTCCCGGCGCGGTACCGGGCGGGCAGCGTGAAGTCCACGCCCGCCACGCGCCCGGACGCGTTCACGCGCAGGTCCGTGAAGGTCCCGCCGAGCGTGCCGCCGACGGTGCCCGCACTGCCGATCAATGCGCGCGTGTCCGGCGCCGCGAACCGGCCCGCGACGCTCCACGCCGCTCCGGCCACGGCGGGACCGCTGGCGTTCACGTTCACGTTCAGGCCCGCCACGTCGCCCGTCACGTCCAGCCGGGCGGGCTTCAGGCCGCCCTGCGCGGACAGCGACACCGTGCGGCCCGCATACGCGCCGTTCACGTCCAGCGTGGCCCGCGTCCGCAGGTCACCGCGCAGGGACGCGCGCAGATCGCCGTACGCCAGGACGGCGTTCGCGGCCGGGTACAGCGGCCCGCGCACCGTGAGGGCCGTGCCGCCCAGCGTGCTGCCGAGGTCGGCGGCCAGCGTGCCGCCCGAGAGGGTCAGCGTGCCGCGCGCCGCCTGCCCGGCCGCCGTGAGGTTCAGGTTCACGCGGCCCTCCCCGCGGTCCAGTGCGGTGCTGAAGCCTTCACTCAGGCGCGGGAGGCGCAGGTCCGCCGTGACGCTCCCCGTCAGGGCCGTGCCCTGCAGGAAGGGCTGCACGGCCCGCGCGTCAATCCGCGCGCCGCGCACCGCGAGCGCCCCACCGTCGTACGTCACGGGGACGCGCGTGCCCGGATGCGTCAGCACCCCGGACGCGGCCAGCCCGCCGCTCCAGTTCACGTGTGCCTGCAGGCCCAGCGGCGCGCCCGCGTACCGCGTGCCGAGCAGCGCCACGTCCGCCGACCCGGCCTTCAGGGTGGCCGTCACGCGGCCCGGCACGGTCACGGCGCGCACCTGCGCGGGCAGCAGCGCCAGCAGGGGAGACGCAGGCGCGCTCAGCGTGCCGTTCAGGGCGGGCAGGACCTGCACAGACCCGCTCAGCGGGCCGCCCGCGACGGTCGTGAGGGCCGCGCCGCGCCCCGCGAGCGTCACCGCGCCCGGCTGGGACCCGTACACGTACCGCAGTCGCGCCTGCCCGGACCACGCGCCCGTGTACGTCAGGCCCCCCAGGTTCACGCGGAGCGGCGTGACGCTCGCCTGCAGCGGCAGCAACTGTGCCGGGACGCTCAACAGCCCGCCGTACGCCTGGGGTTTCAGGGTCACGGTGCCGCGCAGGTCCGTGCCGCTGCCGGACGCCGACACGCTCAGCTGCGGGCCGTCCACGCTGACGTTCAGGCCGGTGAGGGTGGTGGGGAGGCGCAACCTTCCCGACGCGAGCAGCGTGTGCGCCGCGAGCGTGCCGCTCGCCGTGAACCGCCCGGCCCGCGCCACCACGCGCAGCGGCCCGGCGTTCAGCGTGCCGCTCAGCAGGCCGCCCGCCGCGCTCAGGTTCCCGCGCAGCGTCTGCCCGGCCACCCGCAACCCGTTCGCCTGCACCGTGAAGTCCTGCAGGCCGCGCAGCGTGACGCGCGCACTGCCGCCCGCCCCGTCCGACGCGAGCAGGTCCGCGCGCGGCGACGCGCCCTTCCCGCTCACCGTGCCCTGCAGGTACACGCCCGCCAGCGGGCCGCGCACGCTCAGGTCGTACGTCACGGTGTTGGCGTCCAGCGTACCGCTCGCGCGCAGGCCGTCCGCGCTGCTGAGCGTCGTCTGCAGCGCCGTCCACGGGCCGTTCACGGCCGCGCGGTACGGGCCGAGGTTGCCGCTCGCGGCGAGGCGGCCGGTCCAGCCGGGACCGTACGCGCCGTTCACGGTGAGCGCGCCGCTCTGCCCGTACCCGCCGAGGGCCTGCGTGCCGTTCACGCGCAGCGTCCCGCCCGCGTACGCGAGGCTGAGCGCGCCGTACGTGCCGCTCACCGTGGGGGAGGGCGTGAGCGTCCCGGCCAGCGCGACCCGCTGCGCGGGCAGCGTGAAGCCGCCCAGCATCAGGGGCGTCAGCGTGCCGTTCACGCTCGCCTGCACGCGGCCGTACGGGCCGTACACCTGCGCCCGCAGCGACTGCGCGGGGACGGAAGGCACGGCCAGCGTCACGGGTCCGGCGAGGTTCAGGTCCGGGTACACGCGGCCCGACACGCGCGCCGACACCTGCCCGGCCGTGCCGGTGCGGTACGTCACGTCACTGACGGTCGTGAGCTGCCCGGACTGCCGCGTCACGCGGCCGTTCACGGACGCGCCGAACCCGCTGCCCGCCACGTCGATGACGCCGCCCTGCCCGGCCAGGTTCAGGCGGGCCGTGCCGTTCAGGTTGCCGCCCACCAGGGGCCGCAGCGCGGCGAGGTTCACGTTGCCCGTCGCCGTCCAGTCCTGCCCGTCCAGGGTGCCGCGTGCGACGCTGCCCGCCGTGTTCAGCGTGAAGTTCACGCCCCGGTTCACGGTCACGGTGCCGCTCACGTCCGCGCCCTGCACGTTCGCGCTGGTCGGAAATCCCGCCGTGAGGCGCGTGCGGGCGTTCACGGTCACGCCGCCCTGCACGGCGCGCACGTCCACGTGGTCGCCCAGGCCCGTCAGGGTGGCGGTGCCTCGGCCGCCCGTGGCGCGCAGCGTGCCGCTCGCGCGCAGCGCCGTCGTGATGGCGAGCGTGCCGCGCAGGTCGTACCCCAGGGCGCTCAGGCCGCTGCTGTTCACGGCGAAGGTCTGGTCGCGCCATGTGGCCGTCCCGCCCGCGAAGGTCCAGTCGGCCCGGCGGCGCTGCCAGTTGAGGGTCAGCGGCCCGCTCGGCTGGCTGCCGAGGAGCGGCACGGCGGCCCGCACGTTGCCGCTGAAGCTCGCCTCCGGCACCTTGAGGGCCCCGGACCCGCTCAGGAGGACGCTCGTGACGGGGAGGTCCGTCGCCGACCACGTGCCGCGCAACTGCCGGTCGAGGTTCAGCTGCAGCGGTCCCAGGTCGGCGCGCAGCCCGGACCGGTCGAAGACGGCGCGTCCCGCGAGGTTCACCGGTCCGGCCCTGCCGCCGCTCAGCAGGATGTTCAGCCGGTCGAGGGTGCCCTGCGCGCTCAGGTCGCCGCTCACGCTGTAGAAGTCCGGCGACGCGCGCAGCGTCACGGCCCTGTCGCCCAGGCCCAGGCTGCCGCGCAGCGGTCCGCCCAGCGCCGAGCCCTGCGCGCTGATGACGTTGCGGGCACTGATCACGCCGTGAAGGTCGAGCGGCCGCGTGAGGAGGTTCCCGGTCCACGCGAGCGTCCCGTGCCGGTTGAAGGTCCAGTCGCCCGACAGCGTCTGCCGGCCCTGGAAGGTCGTCTGCGCCTGGAAGTGCAGGTCGTTGCGGCGCTCCTGCGTGTCCCGGAAGTACCGGTACGTGGCGTTCAGGTCGTGGAAGGGCAGCACGCTGAACTCACCGGAGGGACTGAGGATGTCGGCGTTCACGGTCACGGTGTTCCACCCGAAGGCGTGCGCCGAGACGCGCGCCACGCCCCGCCCGCCCTGCCCGAGCGCCTTCCCGAGCGCCGAGAGCTGCGGGGCGGCCGACGCGCGGATGTCCCAGCTGTGGCCTTTCAGGTCCACGCGGCCGTGCGCCGTGACGGGACCCGCCCAGCCGGTGCCGGACAGGCCGAGCGTGATCAGGTCGCCCCGGTGCCGCACCTGCCCGCCGATGCCCGTCACCTTCACGAAGGTCGCGCCGGGCACGGCGAGGCTCGCGCCGCTGAGCGTCAGGTCGCCCGACACCGGCCCCTGCCCGAAGCGGTACTGGCCGCGCACGCGCCCGCCCGTGATGCCGCCCACCTGCTTGTCGTGCCAGTAGTGGTTCAGGGCGCGGGCGTCCGCGTCGATGTCGGCCGTCCCGACGAACGCGCCGGACGCCGTGCTGTACTTCAGCAGCACGTTCAGCGGTCCGTCCGTGGTGCGGCCCGTGACGCTCAGCGCGTCCTGACCGCCCGCGCGGCTGCTCTGCACGGCGAACTGCCCGCTCGGCACGTCGAAGCCCTGCCCGTCCACCACGAGGCGCGTGTTCTGCACGTCGATGAGGCCCGGCAGGATGTTCACGGCCGCCGCGCCACCCTGCGGTCCGCCCAGCAGCTTCTTGAGGTTCAGGTTCAGTGCCGCGTCCCGCACCTTCAGGTCGAGCTTCACGGTGCGGCGCAGCAGGTCCACGCCACTCAGGCGCGCGCCCGCCTGCCCGGCCTGCAGCGTCAGGCCCGGCACGTCCACGTTCACGTCCGTCAGGGTCGGCGCCCACAGCGGCCCACCCACCCGTCCGGCCGTGACGTGCGTCGTCCCGCCCAGACTGCCCAGCACCCGCTGACCGAACAGCGCCGGACCGAACAGCAGCAGGGTCAGCAGCGCGAGCAGCAGCACCCCCAGCACGGTCCACAGCACGGGACGGGAGCGGGTGGGCGACGTGGGATGTTCGGGAGCCGCTTCGGTCACGGAAGGCCGACAGGGACAGCGGAAATGGCGGCGGGCCGGGCGTTCACAGTCACCTCCTCAGTCTACCCGTCCGTGCATGAGTTCACGGTTTGGGCAAGCGTTCATGTGCACGTCCCGTCGTCCCGTCCGGCGCGTCCCGGACTGCTACACTCCCCCCTGTATGCGGATCGTGGCGCTGGTGGCGGGAAGGGTGACGGGGGTCGGGTACCGCCGTTTCGTGCAGGGCAAGGCCCGTGATCTGGGGCTGGCGGGCAGCGCCGAGAACCTCACGGACGGCCGGGTGGAGGTCGTCGCGGAGGGAGAGCGTCCCGAACTGGAGCGCCTGCTGCACTGGCTGCACCGTGGCCCGGCGCACGCCCGCGTGACGCAGGTGGACGTGCAGTGGACCGAGGCGACCGGCCTGAGCGAGTTTCACATCTTCTGAGCGGCCCGGCGCGGTGTGCGGCCCGTTGCGCGCCGTCAATTGGGAGGGTTGCCCCGGACCGTCCGGGGCTTTTTTGATACTCTGTTCCCATGTCCACGGCCCGTCAGACCCGTCAGCGTGAGGTGATCGTCCAGGTGCTCCAGCAGGCCGAGGGGCCGCTCAGCGCGCCCGAACTGCTCGCCCGCGCGCAGGTGACGCTGCCCGGCCTGGGAACCGCCACCGTATACCGCACCCTGAAGCTCATGCAGGAGCAGGGCGAGGCGCACGCGGTGCATCTGGACGGCGAGCCGATGTACGAGTCGAGCGGGCGCGGTCACCACCATCACTTCTCGTGCAACGGGTGCGGGCGGGTGTTCTCGCTGCATTCCTGCCCGGTCGCGCTGCCGCGCGGCACGGTGTACCCGGGCGGGTTCGTGGTGGAGGACCACGAGGTGACGCTGTACGGCCGCTGCCCGCAGTGCGCGGCGCAGCAGGCGCAGGCCCCTGCGCCGGGCGTCACGGCCGGTTGAGCCGGTCTGCCGGGCATCTCCCGGTAGCGTGGGCGCGGCCTGCGCGCGTGGGGTGGGGGAGTGGGCAGGGCTTGCGCCAGAATTGAGAATGGATTATCGTTTCTCTCGTGCGTTCGCCCGGAGCGGCGAACACGTCTTCCGCAGGCCCGGACGACAGGACCGTGTCCCGACGCCACCCGGACGCCGCCCCCCCCGGCGCCGACGGGTCACCCGGGCCTGCCCCCTTCCCCCGCGCACCCACAGGAGCGACCCCGACATGCCCACCCCCCGCCAGACCCTCCCCTCCACGCCCGCCCGGCCCGGCCTCCGCACCCTCACAGCCCTGGCCCTGCTGGGCCTGAGCGCCACAGCGACCGCCGCGCAGGTCCCCGTCGCCGCCAGCACCTCCATCATCGCGGACTTCGTCAGGGCCGTCGGCGGCACGCGCGTCTCCCTCGTCACGCTCGTTCCCGCCAACGCCGACACGCACACGTACCAGCCGACCACCGGCGACGTGAAACGCCTCTCGCTGTCCCGCACGCTCTTCATCAACGGCGCGAACCTCGAACCGTGGCTCCCCAAACTCATCGGGTCCGCGCCCGGCGTCCGGGTCGTCACGCTCAGCCGCAGCGTCAAGCTCCGGCAGGCCAGCGAACTCGCCGCCGAGGGCCTCCAGGCCGAAGGCAGCTTCGATCCGCACACGTGGTGGAACCCGCAGAACGTCTCCGCGTACGTCAAGACCATCACGGCGGAACTCACGCGCCTCGACCCGGCAGGCCGGGCCACCTACGCCAGCAACGCCGCCGCGTACCAGAAGCAGCTCACCGCCCTCGACACCTACGCCAGAACGCAGTTCGGGACGCTGCCCGCCGCCAGCCGCACCCTCGTCACCAACCACGACGCGCTCGGCTACCTCGCGCAGCGCTACGGGTTCACGGTCGTCGGACAGGTGATCGGCGGCCTGAGCACCGAACGCGAACCGTCCGCGCAGGACCTCGTGCGGCTCGTGAAGGCCGTCCGCGCGTCCCACACGCGCGCCATCTTCACCGAGAACACCGTCAACGCCCGGCTCGCGCAGGCGCTCAGCAGCGAGACCGGCGTGAAGATCGCCCCGCCGCTGTACACCGACGCGCTCGGCGCGCCCGGCTCGGACGGCGCCACGTACCTGCAGGCCTTCCGGCACAACGTGCAGGTGATCGTGAGCGCACTGAAATAGATGTTATTGAGATTTGATACTCTGTTCTCCATGTCTCCCGCGAGTCGCCCCGCCCATCCCACCCCGCCCGCGCAGGGCGGCGCGCCGTGATCGAAGTTCAGGACCTCAGCGTGTCGTACGGCCAGCAGATCGCGCTCCAGAACGCCAGCGCCCGCTTCATGCCCGGCCAGTTCAGCGCCATCATCGGCCCGAACGGCGCGGGCAAGAGCACCCTCCTCAAGACCGTCCTCGGCCTCGTGGACGCCACGCAGGGCCGCGTCGTGACCTCCGACGACCTGCGCGACCTGCGCCGCAGCAGCGCCTACGTGCCGCAGCAGCAGACGCTCGACTGGGCGTTCCCCGTCACCGTGTGGGACGTCGCCATGATGGGCCGCACCGCCCGCCTCGGCTGGCTGCGCTGGCCCGGCCGCAAGGACCGCGACGTGGTCCTCGCGTCCCTCAGGCAGACCGAGGTGGACGCCCTGCGCGAACGCCCCATCCAGGCGCTGTCCGGCGGGCAACGCCAGCGCGTCCTGCTGGCCCGCATGCTGGCCCGCGAGGCGCAGGTGCTGCTGCTGGACGAACCGCTCACCGGCGTCGACACCGCCACCGGCGAGAAGATCATGCGCCTCCTGCAGGAACAGGCCCGCGCGGGCCGCACCGTCATCATGGTCACGCACGACCTCGAAGCGGCGCGCCGCTGGTGCGACCAGCTGCTCCTCGTGAACCGCACCGTCGTCGCCCAGGGCCGCCCGGACGACGTGTACACGCCCGCCAACATCGAATGCACCTTCTCCAGCAGCCACCTGGGGCACACCCATGCTTGAAGCGCTCCTCGACCCGCTCAGCGCGGGCTTCTTCCTGCGCGCGTTGATCGGCGTGACGCTCGTCAGCGTGCTGTGCGCCCTGGTCGGCGTGTGGGTCGTCCTGCGCGGCCTGAGCTACATCGGGGACGCCATGAGCCACGCGGTGCTGCCCGGCATCGTCGGCGCGTTCCTGCTGCACGTGAACCTGATCTTTGGCGCGGTCGTCGCGGCCGTCCTCACCGCGCTCGGTATCGGGTTCGTGTCGCAGCGCAGCGGCCTGAAGCAGGACAGCGCCATCGGCATCGTGTTCGTCGGCATGTTCGCGCTCGGCGTGACCCTCCTCAGCCGCGCGCCCACGTACACCTCCGACCTCGCCAACTTCCTGATCGGCAACCCGCTCGGCGTCACCAGCGGCGACCTGTGGGGCGCGCTCGCCGTGACCGTCGTCGTCGCCGCGACCCTGTGGGCCGTGCAGAAGGAACTGCTGCTCGTGTCCTTCGACCCCACCGAGGCGCGCGTGGTGGGCCTCCCCGTGCGCCGCCTCAACAACCTGCTGCTCGTCCTGGTGGGCCTCGTCGTGGTGCTCACGGTGCAGCTCGTCGGGACGACGCTCAGCGTGTCGCTGCTCATCACGTCCGCCGCGTCCGCCCGCCTCTTCGCGCCGAACCTGCGCCGCATGGTCGTCACGGCCGCCGTGCTCGGCAGTGCGTGCGGTGTGCTGGGCCTGTACCTCTCGTACTTCCTGAACACCGCCGCCGGACCCACCATCGTGCTCGTCAACACTGCCGCCTTCCTGATCGCCCTGACCCTCCGGGGACGGCGCGAGTAGGAAGGGATTCCGGGGGCGTTCCAAGTCACGAGGGGAAGGCGCCCGGTCCGGGCGGCTGACAGAGGACCGGCGCACACACGACAGAACAGAGGGGAGGCCCGGACATTCATCTGTCCGGGCCTCCCCTCGGGTGTTGCTAGCTCAGTAGAACTTGGTGACGCGGTCGAGGTTGTGGCGGTGCTGGGGGTAGCCTTCCTCGGCGCGCTTGCCGATGGGCAGCAGACCGGCGAACTGGACGTGCTCGGGCAGCCCGAGGAGTTCCTTGACGGCCTGGGGGTTGAAGCCGAGCATGGGGACGGTGTCGTAGCCCTTGCTGCGCGCGGCGAGCATCAGGAAGCCGAAGGCGATGTTGGCCTGGGTGAGGCCCCACTGGCCGCGCTGAGCGACGTCCTGCTGACCGAACGCACCCTCGAAGGTCTTGCGCTGGCCGACGCGGCCTTCCTCGCCCATGCCGGGGTGAGCGGTCTCCTCGACGGTGGCGAGGGTGTCTTCCATGTCGCTGTACACCACGATGACGGCGGGGGCGCTGGTGATCTGGCCCTGGCCGTACGCGGCGTCCTTCAGCTTCTCCTTGAGGTCGGCGTCCTGCACCACGGCGAAGCGCCAGGTCTGGGCGTTCCAGGCGCTGGGGGCGAGGCTCGTGAGTTCGAGGATCTCGCGCAGGTCGTCCTGGTTCATGGGCTCCTGAACGTACTTGCGGATGCTGACGCGGGTCTTGATCGCTTCGGCGACGCTGAGGTTGGTGGTGCTGCGGGCGGGCTGTTCGGTCACGTTCGTCATGGGTGTCATGCTGCATCAAGTGGTTTAAAAAGTCAAGTACTGTGACATTTACTAGTATTTGCCCCCCCTCCGGGCCTATACTGTCAGGCATGAGTCAACATGCCACCACCTTTTGCCCGGCATACCGGGCCATCGGGGTGTTGCAGGAGAAATGGGTGCTGCACATCGTGCGCGCCCTGCTGAGCGGTAACCGGGGCTTCAACGAGCTGGCCCGCATGATCGGAGGGTGCAACAGTGCCACCCTCACCCAGCGCCTGGAGCAGCTCGAACACCTCAACATCGTCGCCAAGGCCACCGATGTCGGCATGACCGGCAAGCTGGCCCGCAGCATCTACAGCCTCACCGAAGCGGGCCGCGAACTGCAGACCGTGATCGACGCCATCGACGCGTGGGGCCGCGCGCACCTCGCGCCGGACCCGGAAGGGGACGCCGTCGCGGTCGCCGCGCAGGCCGAATGCCCCCAGGAGGTGCAGGGCGACGGCCCCCACAGCGAGTCCGACCCGGAAACGGCGCTCGTCTCCTGACCCACCCCCCACGCCCGCCCTTGACCTGCCCCCCGTCCGCCCGCTAGCCTGAACTGTCAGCCTCGCCTGACACCCCTTTATCCAGAGCGCCCGAGAGACCTGGCTCCACGACGGCGCAGCAACCCGCCCTCATCACGGCACGGTGCTTCCTCCAGCCGGTATACGGGTCAACGATGACCGCTGTACCGGAACGATAAGGGAAGGGCACCCACGAAGTCACCGCTTTCGTCCCCCTTCTCCAGCCGCCCGCGCGCCACCCGCGCCGGGCTCCAAGAGAAGGGGGACGCTGCTGTCGTTCCCCGGACACCACACCCCCGTCGGCCCGCGCCCGCCGCGCCCCGACTGTTCCGGAGGACCGCACCATGACTGCCCACACCCCCACCCTGCAACGCCCCGTCCCGGCGGACACCGAACAGGACTGTTCCGCCGCGCCTGCCGCGCCACGCGTCCGCACCGTCACGCTGTTCCGCGACCACCCGCTGCTGCTCGACAGCGGCCGCCCCGTCTCGAACGTCCGCGTCGCGTACCACACGTACGGCCAGCCGCGCGCGCAGGCCACGCTCGTCACGCACGCCCTGACCGGCACGAGCGCCGTGCACGAGTGGTGGCCCGCGCTGTTCGGGGCAGGCCTCGCGCTCGACCCGGCCCGCGACTTCATCGTGTGCAGCAACGTCCTGGGCGGCTGCGCGGGCAGCAGCGGCCCACTCGAACTGGACGGCGCGCCCCTCAGCCTGCGCGACATGGTGACCGTGCAGCGCGAACTGCTGCGCGCCCTCGGCGTCGAGCGGGTCAGCGTGGTCGGCGCGAGCATGGGCGGCATGCAGGTGTACGAGTGGCTGCGCTCCTACCCGGACCTCGTGGAGCGCGCCGTCATCATCGGCGCGCCCGCCCGCCACTCGCCCTGGGCGACCGGCCTGAACGCCGTCGCCCGCAACGCCGTCCGGCTCGCGCCCGGCGGCGAGGGCCTGAAGATCGCACGGCAGATCGCGATGCTCAGCTACCGCTCCCCGGACAGCTTCGCCCTCACCCAGTCGGGCGAGAGCCGCACCCGCCCCGGCACGCCCGCCATCGCCACGTACCTGGAGTACCAGGGCGAGAAGCTCCAAACGCGCTTCTGCGAGCACAGCTACTGCGCCCTGACCGAGGCGATGGACCGCTTCGCGCTCACGGACGCCGAACTGCACGCCATCCGCACGCCCGTCCTGGCGGTCGGCATCAGCAGCGACGTGCTGTACCCGCCGCAGGAGGTGCAGGCGCACGCGGCCCTCCTCCCGAACGCCGAGTACTGGGAACTGCCGAGCCCGCACGGGCACGACGCCTTCCTGATGGACGCCGCCGAACTCGAACCGCGCGTCCGCGCCTTCCTGACCGCCCCACGCTGACCGCGCCCCGCGCTTACCGCTGAGCTGCCTGTCCGGCCGGAACGGCCAGGCCCCGCGAACCGTTCTGCCGCCTGCCGGGCAGCGTGCTAGAACAGGCCATGTCCTCTGCGCCGCTGCCGTCTTCGCCCGCCGCGCCGTCCACCCTGGCGGCCCGCCCCGAGAGCCTGTACGCCCTGCAGTTCCCCTCCGACCCGCAGCTGTCCCCGGACGGCACGCGGGTCGCGTTCGTCCTGACCAGCATCCGGCCCGAAACGCCCGACACCGCCAGCACGCCCGACACCGCAGGCACTGTCAGCACGACCGGCACGCCGGACCCGGAGCGCCCACGCTACTTCAGTGCGGTGCACGTCTCGGACGGAGGCGCGCCCCGCCCGCTGACTGCCGGGGACGCGCGTGACAGCTCGCCCCGCTGGTCCCCGGACGGCACACAACTCGCGTTCCTCAGCGACCGCAGCGGCCGCCCGCAGCTGTACCTGCTGCCCCTCGCGGGCGGCGAGGCCCGCCAGATCACGCGCTACGCCACCGGCGTCAGCAGCCCCGCCTGGAGTCCGGACGGCCGGTACCTGAGCTTCCTGACGCGCGCCGACGCCGTGGACCGCCGCGACGAACTCGGCGAGGCGCGCGTCGTCACGTCCGTCCTCTACCGCGCCAACGGCAGCGGCATGACGCCCCCCGCCCCCGCCGCCCTGTACCTGCACGACCTGCAGAAGGGCACCACCCGCCCCTGGCACGCGCCGGAGCGCGACATCGACGACCTCGTGTGGCTGCCCGGCACGCAGGGCGCCCTCCTCGTGAGCAGCGCCACCCAGGACGACGCCATTCACTGGCGGAGGGACGTGTTCCGCCTCCCCCTGCCGGACGGAGACGCGCCCGCCACGCCCACCCAGGTCACGCGCTGGGCCGCGCCCATCGGTCAGCTCGCCGTGCACCCTGACGGGCAACGCTTCGCGGGCGTGGGCCGCCCCCCCGGCAGCATCAACACGCACGACGCGCACGTCTACCTGTTCGGCCCGGACGGCACCGGCACGCGCCTCGACCCCGACTGGGACCGCCCTGCGGGCAACATCGTGGCGGGCGACCTGCACGTGGGCCGCTTCCCCACCCGGCCCGTCTGGCGGGACGACGCCACCCTCACCGTGACGTACACCGTGGGCGGCACGGCCGGCCTGTACGACGTGACCCTCGCCGGCACCGTCACGCCCCGCCTGCACGACCCTCACGGCGCCGTGACGGCCTTCACCGCGCACGGCGAGCACCTCGCGCACATCAGCGAGAGCGCTGCCCGCCCCACCGAAGTCCACCTGAACGGCACGAGGATCACCCGGCACGGCGAGCACCTCCCGTTCACGCCCGCCGAACCCAGGCGCGTCACCTTCCAGACCGAGGACGGCGAAGGCGAAGGCTGGATCCTGCTCCCGCCCGGCGAGGACCGCGTGCCCGCACTGCTCAACATTCACGGCGGACCGCACACCGCGTACGGGTACGGCTTCATGCACGAATTCCAGCTGTTCGCGCAGGCCGGGTACGGCGTGTGCTACAGCAACCCGCGCGGCTCCGTCGGGTACGGGCAGGCGTGGAGCGAGGCCATCCACGGCCGCTGGGGCACCGTGGACCGCGCCGACCTGGAGGCGTTCTTCGACGCGTGCCTGCAGCAGGAACCGCGCCTGGACGCCGCCCGTACCGGCGTGATGGGCGGCAGTTACGGCGGGTACATGACGAACCTCATCACGTCCCGCACCACGCGCTTCCAGGTGGCCGTCACGGACCGCAGCATCTGCAACCTCATCAGTTTCGGCGGGACGAGCGACATCGGCATGCGCTTCTGGGACGACGAGCTCGGCGGGAACTTCCACCGCCGGGACGACGTGGACCGCCTGTGGGCCATGAGTCCCCTGCGGGACGTGCAGGACGTCCGCACGCCCACGCTCGTCATCCACAGCCTGCAGGACCTGCGCTGCCCGATCGAGCAGGCCGAGCAGTGGTTCGCGGCCCTGCAGCTGCACGGCATAGAGAGCCGCTTCGTGCGTTTCCCGGACGAGGACCACGAACTCAGCCGCTCGGGCCGCCCCGACCGGCGCGTGAAGCGCCTGCAGGAGTACCTCGACTGGATCGCCCGGCACCTCCCGTGAAGCCCCCCGCCCCGGACCCTGCCCACGCGGCCGGGACGCTGCGCCTCCTCGCGCCCGGCGACGAGCCCACCGTCCGGGCCTGGCTGGCGGAACACTTGGACGCGCACCGCCAGTGGTGGCAGGACGCGTACGGGCACCTGCCCGTCATGCCCGCCCCGGACGCCCTGGAGCGCGAGTGGGCCGAACTGCAGGGCGCGGACCGCTCCGCAGCGCACCTCGTCACCGTGAGCGCGGACCTGCACGGGCACCCGACCGGCATCGTGCAGGCGGGCGTGCGCGACGACCGCGTGATGGGCCTGCGCCTCGGGGTGCTGCAGTGGATCTACGTCACGCCCGCCCGTCGCGGCCACGGCACGGCCGACCGCCTCATGCGTCACGCGCTCGCGTGGATGGACGCGCAGGGTGTGCAGGGCCGCGAGGTGTTCGTTACGGCCCGCAACGCCGCCGCCGTCCGCCTGTACGAACGGCACGGCTTCCGCACCACCGACCACCGCATGCTCGCCCCCGCCCCCTCCTCACCCAACCCTTAACTTTCCGTCCAAAGGCACTCCTCCACTCCATTCGGCGGGACGAGACGGCCTTAAGATGCCCGTCATGACCCGCCCGCCCCCCGCCGCGACCGCCACGCCCGCCGTCCCGCCACGCTCACGCCTGCTCGCCACCATCGGCCTGATCCTCGGCGTGTTCCTCGCCGCGCTGGAATCCAGCGTCGTGGCGACCGCCATGCCCAGCGTCATCCGCGACCTGGGCGGCCAGCACCTGTACGCCCTGCCGTTCGCGGTGTTCCTGCTCACCAGCACCGTCAGCAGCCCCCTGTGGGGCCGCGCATCCGATATTCTCGGCCGCAAACGCCTGTACCTCGCGGGCGTCACCGTCTTCCTGATCGGCTCGGCCCTGTGCGGCGCCGCCACCAGCATGACCTTCCTCGTGCTCGCCCGCGCCCTCCAGGGTTTCGGGGCGGGCGCCGTCATGCCGCTCACCCTCACCAGCGTCGGCGAACTGTACACCCTGCAGGAACGCCCGCGCGTGCAGGCCTTCATCAGCGGCGTGTGGGGCGTCTCCGCCCTCGTCGGCCCCCTGCTGGGCGGCGTGCTCGCCGAACACGTCTCGTGGCGCTGGGTGTTCTACGTCAACCTGCCGTTCGGCATTCCCGCCATGCTGATGGTGTGGCGTTCCCTGCAGGAGACCGTGACGCGCCGCGCGGGCCGCGTCCAGATCGACTGGCTCGGCGCGCTCCTCTTCACGCTCGGCAGCGGGCTGCTCGTGTGGGGCCTGAGCCTCAGCATCTGGTGGCAGGTCGGCGCGGGCCTCGTCGTCCTGACCCTCGCCGTCCTCGTCGAACTGCGCCACCCCGCCCCGCTCCTCCCCATGAAGGCCCTCGCGCAGCGCCTCCCGAACGTCGGCCTGTGGAACAACCTGCTCGGCGGCGCCGCGTACTTCGGCGTCATCGCGTACCTCCCGCTGTACGCGCAGAACGTGTCCGGCAGCGCCACCAGCGGCGGCCTGATCCTCACGCCCATGCTGCTCGGCTGGGTGCTCGCCAGCATCATCACCACCCGCCTCATGCGCGTCATGGGCCTCACCCGGCAGACGCAGCTCGGCTTCGTGGTCCTCACCGTGGTCTTCGCGCTGATGGTCGTCCTCGCGCACGCACCGCTCGGCGTGATCTCGGTCCTGGGCTTCTTCGTGGGCATGGGCATGGGCTTCAGCATGGTGAGCCTCCTGCTCGCCGTGCAGAGCGCCACCCCGCGCGCCGAACTGGGCGCCACCACCAGCGCCATGCTGTTCGCCCGGCAGATGGGCGGCGCACTCGGCACGGCAGGCATGGGCCTCCTGATCGGCACGGCCGCCATCTCCGGCGGCGGCGAAGCCCTCGTGACGGGCCTGCAACGCGCCTTCGTGCTCAGCGTCGTGATGGTCGCCGTGGGCCTCGCCCTGTCCCTCACCCTGCGCGGCCAGGGCATCCCCGCCAGCGCCGCCGCACCCGTCCGGCCCGCCGCGAACGCCGACGACTGAACAGGACACTGCTGGCGGCCCTCCCCGGCACCAGGACCGAAAACGCCGGACGCCCCGTACGGGAAGCGTCCGGCGTCGTTCGTCCGGCAGGCGTGAGCCTCAACCCCATGAGTGTAGCAGAGGACGCCCCTGACGGTGTTCTGACCTTACCGGGCACCGCCTTGAGGCGTTCATGACCGGCGCGTGACGTGCCCTCAGCACACTGAACTCAACCGGCACCCGCCCCTCCAGCCCACGACACAGCCAGCCCGCACCGCCAGCCCGTACCTCCAGCACACCACCGACGCCCAGGGAGGACCGACATGAACGCCACCCGACCCACCACCCACCAGCAGCTCCCGCAGGACCTGACGGACCGCCTCGCCGAGTACGCCTTCCCGGACCTCCTCGCATCCCGCATCGCGGCCGAGCAACAGTGGAGCGCCGCGCACACGGCCGCCGTCCTCACCGAGTACCGCCGGTTCCTGCTGCTGGCCGCCACGACCACCCGTTCCGTCACGCCGAGTCGCGCGGTGGACGCCGCATGGCACGAGCACCTCACCTTCACCCGCGACTACTGGGAGCGCCTGTGCGGCGACGTGTTGCGCCGCCCCGTGCACCACGAGCCCGCCGGGCCGCGATCGGCCGTCGGCGACGACACGCGCGCCGCGTACCGCCTCACCCTGCAGCTGTACACCGACACCTTCGGGGAGGCGCCGCCCGCCCACCTGTGGCCCGACCCGGACGCTCCGCGCACCGGTGACGGTCCGCGTGTCGGTGCGGCCGGTGCGCGCCGCGCGGGGCGCACGCGCCTCCCCGTCGTCGTCGCCATCCTGGCCGCCAGCGTGGCGTACGTGACCGCCGGCCAGGCACTGCCGGGCCTGCTCCTGGCCGGCGTGACGGGCCTGCTCACGTACTCGCTGCTCGGCGCGGCCCTCGGGGCCGGTGCTCGCGGCGCGTCCGGCAGCGGCGGCAGCAGCGAAAGTGGTGACGGATCGTCCTTCTTCGGCCTCGACTTCGGTGGGGGAGACGGCGGCAGCGATTCGGGAGGCAGCGACACCGGGGGTGGGGACGGCGGGAGCAGCTGCGGTTCGAGCTGCGGGTCCGGCTGCGGCAGCTGACACGCCACACGAGAGGGCCGACCTGAACGCGCGTCCGGGTCGGCCCTCTCGTGTTTGGCGGGTTACTTTCTGAGGTCGGCGAGCTGCGCGTACAGCGCCTTCTCCTGCTCGCTGAGCTGTACGGGCAGCGTCAGGTTCAGCCGGGCGTACAGGTCGCCCGCCCCGCCGCCCTTCTTCGGCCACCCCTGCCCCTTGAGGCGCAGCTGGCGTCCGCCGCTGCTCCCGGCGGGAATGCTGAGCGTCACGTCGCCTTTCAGGGTGGGGACGCGGGCCTGCCCGCCGAGCGCGGCGACGTGCACGGGGACGTCCACCGTGACGCTCACGTCGTCCCCGTCCAGTTCGAAGCGGGCGTCTTCCAGCACGCGGACCGTGAGGAGCACGTCGCCGCCGCCGGGACCCTGGCCGCTGAGGCGCAGGCGGCCGCCGTCGCGCGTTCCGGCGGGGACGCGCAGAGAGATGCGTTTGCCGTCCACGTTGATGGTCTCGTCCGTGCCCGCGTACGCTTCCTGCAGCGACACCTGCAGTTCGCCCTCGACGTTCTGCACGAACCTGCGCCCGCCACCGATGCCGCCCTGGCCGCCCATCCCGGCCCCGCCGAGCAGGTCTTCGAGATTGATGCCGCCCTGCGCGCCGAACCCGCCCCGACCTCCACGGCCGAACAGGCCCTGGAAGAAGTCGCTGAACTGCGAGCCGTCCGCGCCGCCGAACCCGGAGAAGTCCGCGCCGCCCGCGCCGCTGTACGCGCCGGGCGGGACCTGCCCGGAGTGGCCGTACGTGTCGTACACCTTGCGCTTCTCGGCGTCGGACAGCACGGCGTAGGCCTCGCCGATCTCCTTGAAGCGCTCGGCGGCCTTGTCGTCACCGGCGTTCTTGTCGGGGTGGTACTGCTTGGCGAGCTTGCGGTACGCGCTCTTGATGTCGCCTTCGGAGGCGCTCCGCGCTACGCCCAGCGTGTCGTAATAGTCTTTGTACGCCATCAGCGTCCTCCTCGGGGGTACAGGAACTTACAGGAACTGAGTGTGTCGGGGCGGGGGAAGTGGAGTAGGGAGGGTCAGGCGTCCGTGTCGCCCGTGCTCCCCGCGTCTGTGCCGCCCTGCCGGGCGATGCGTTCGAGGGCGTCCGGGTGCTTGCGGAGCATGAAACGGTACAGTTCCTCGACCTGCGTTCTCGCCCACGGCGTCCTGCGCAGGAACTTCAGGCTGCTCTGCACGCTCGGGTTGTCCTGAAAGCAGCGGATGCGGACGCGCCGCCCCAGTTCCTCCCAGCCGTAGTACGCCTGGAGGCGCTCCACGACCTGCGCGAGCGTCACGCCGTGCAGGGGGTCGGGGGACGCGCCGGTCACGCCGCCCCCCGGGCCGTCGTCGTGCTGCAGGGTGTCACGTGCGGCTCAGGCCTTCCTGCTGACCACGACGCGCGCGGGACGCACGAGGCGGTCACCCATCCGGAAGCCGAGCTGGAACACCTGCACCACCGTGTCGTCCTGCTCGCCCGGCACCACCTGCAGCGCCTCGTGCCACTGCGGGTCGAAGGTCTCGCCTTCCCGGCCGGTCGACTGGAGGCCCAGCTTCTCGAAGACGTTCAGGACCTTGCTCATCACGTTCTGCATGCCGGGAACGAGTTTGGCCGGGTCGGCACTGCCCATCTCGGTGGCGCGCGACAGGTCGTCGTAGATCGGCATGAGCGCCTCGGCGGCGTCGGCGGTGCCCTTGTTGCGGGCTTCGCTGGCGTCGTCGGCGGTGCGGCGGCGGAACGACTCGAAGTCCGCCGCGAGGCGTGCGAGTCGGCCCTTCAGGTCCGCGTTCTCACGTTCGAGATCGTCGGCCTTCTGGAGTTTCTCCATCATTTCCTGCACGCCCGCGAACATGCTGGGGTCCAGGCTGCTGGGGTCGAAGTCGGCCATGTCGGCGTCCTCGTCCTCCGTCAGGGTCTCGGCCTGGGTCAGTTCGGCCTCGGTGACGGTCTCGCCGCTGTCGGCGTCGATGGTGGTCTTGCGGGGGTCCTGCTCGTTGGGGTTGCTGGGGTTGGTCATGGCGTCTCCGGTCATGGGTGAGGGGAGCGGGGAGGGGGCGGTTCGCGCCCCGCGTTCCCCGCTCCCCCCGTGAAGCGTCGTTCGGCTGGCGGTCCCGGCTCAGTCGGCGGGCTTGAAGTCGGCGTCGATGACGTCCTCGTCATCCTTGCGGGCCTGCCCGGCGGGGGCGGCCTCGCCCGGCTGCCCGGCCTGCTGGCCTGCCGTCATCAGTTCGCGCAGCCCTTCTTCCAGGCGCTTCTGCACGTCGGCGATCTTGCTGTCGTCGTCGCTGCGGATGGCTTCCTCGGCCTCGTCGGCGAGCGCCTTGACCCGGTCCTTGAGGCCCTGGTCGGCCCCGGCGTTCTCCTCGATCGCCTGGGTGGCCTGGACGCGCAGGCTGTCGAGCGCGTTGCGCTTCTCGACCTTCTCGCGGCGCTGCTTGTCGGCCTCGGCGTTCTGCTCGGCCTCGCGCACCATCTTCTCGACGTCCGTCTTGTCGAGGGTGGTGGTGTTCTCGATGCGGATGCTGCTCTCCTTGCCGCTGGTCTTCTCCTTGGCGGTGACGTGCAGGATGCCGTTGGCGTCGATGTCGAAGGTCACTTCGATCTGCGCGCGTCCGGCGGGCATCGGCGGGATGCCCTCGAGCTTGAAGCGGCCCAGGCTCTTGTTGTCGGCGGCCATGGGGCGCTCGCCCTGCAGCACCACGATCTCCACGCCCGGCTGGTTGTTCTCGGCGGTGGTGTAGATCTCGGTCTTCTTGGCGGGGACGGCGGTGTTGCGGGTGATCATGGGGGCGATCATGCCGCCCTTGACTTCCACGCCGAGCGTGAGGGGCGTCACGTCCACGAGCACGATGTCGCCGAGCGCGCTGTCGCCCTGGATGATGCCGGCCTGCACGGCCGCGCCGAGCGCGACGGCCTCGTCGGGGTTGACCGACTCGTTGGGGGTCTTGCCGATGATGTCCTGCACGATGCGCTTCACGGCGGGAATACGGGTGCTGCCGCCCACCAGGATGACCTCGTCGATCTTGCTGGCGTCGAGCTTGGCGTCGTTCAGGGCCTGCTGGACCGGTTCACGCACGCGGCGCAGCAGGTCCGAGGTCAGTTCCTCGAACTTCGCGCGGCTCAGGGTGCGCTCCAGGTGCAGCGGGGTGCGCGTTTCGGGGTCGAAGGTGATGAAGGGCAGGCTGATGCTGGTCTCGGAGGCGCTGCTCAGTTCGATCTTGGCCTTCTCGGCCGTCTCGATGAGGCGCTGCAGGGCCTGCTTGTCCTTGCGGAGGTCGAAGTTGTGCTCCTTCTGGAACTCGCCCGCGAGCCAGTCCACGATGCGCTGGTCGAAGTCCGCGCCGCCCAGGTGCGTGTCGCCGCTGGTGGACTTCACTTCAAAGACGCCGTCGCCGAGTTCCAGGATGGTCACGTCGAAGGTGCCGCCGCCCAGGTCGAAGACGAGGACCGTCTCGTTGCCCTTGCGCTCCAGGCCGTAGGCGAGGGCCGCGGCGGTGGGCTCGTTGATGACGCGCAGCACGTTCAGGCCCGCGATCTCACCGGCCTGCTTGGTGGCTTCGCGCTGGCTGTTGTCGAAGTACGCGGGGACGGTGATGACGACGTCCTTGATGCTCTGGCCGAGCTTGCTGCTGGCGTCGGCGACCATCTTGCGGAGCACTTCGGCGCTGACCTGTTCCGGCGCGAGGTCCTTGCCGTTCACTTCGATGCGGACCGAGCCGCCGGGGCCTTCCTTGACGGTGAAGGGGCTGCGGGACGCTTCGTCCTTGACTTCGTTCCAGTTGCGGCCGATGAAGCGCTTGACCTCGAAGAGGGTCGCGGCGGGGTTCAGGGCGGCCTGGCGGCGCGCGATCTGCCCGACGAGGCGCTCCTCGCCCTTGTAGGCGACGACGCTGGGGGTGGTGCGGGCGCCTTCGGCGTTCACGATGACTTCGGGACGGCCGCCTTCCATGACGGCGATGACGCTGTTGGTGGTGCCCAGATCGATTCCGACTGCTTTCGGCATAGTGACCTCGTGTGGTGGTGCTTGGAGTGGAGTGGTGTGTTTCGACTGCTGTGGCTGGAGTTCTGCTCCCTGGCCGGAAGCAGTTCTGAACGCCACACATCATAAGGCCACAGTTTGGTGCAGTCAATAGACCTGAGTGCAGTACGCTCAAGTTTAAGGTCGGGTGAACACTACCCCGCCCCCGCACACCCCCGCACGCCCCCACCCGAACTCTGTCTCCAGCCCCCACATTCGCGCCGCCCGGCGGCGTAGAATCGGTGAATGAAGAGGCGAGGTCAGGCGCGAACTGAACGGCCGGCGGCACGAGGGCGCCGCCCCGCTCAGCGCGAAGGGCGCAGGATCGGCACGGCACCACACCCCCCCCGGCGGAGCACCCCCCGATGACCACCCCGCCCCCCCGCAAGCCCGTCTGGCCGTGGTGGGTCCTCGGCGGCGTCGTCGCCCTGCTCCTCCTGATCGGCATCGTCGCCCCGCGCGACAACACCAGCGAACTCGCCCTCAGCGACTTCCAGACCGCGCTCGCGCAGGGCCAGGTGAGCCGCGTCGTCATCACCAACCAGAACAACCTCGCCACCGTCAGCGGCATGCTCCGCAGCGGCGCGACCTTCAGCACCCGCACCCTCAGCAGCGACCCCCTCATCAGTCTCCCCAGTCTCGAAGCGCGCGGCGTGGCCGTGCAGCTCGCGTCCACCGGACGGCTCGGCTGGGTCACGGTCCTCAGCACCGTCCTCACCGGCGCGCTCATCGTGGTGCTGCTCGTGGTCCTGCTGCGCGGCAACCGCCAGGGCGGCGGCGATGCCGCCGGAGCCTTCGGGCGGAGCAAGGCGACAGTGCACTCGGAAGGGCAGGTGAAGGTCAGCTTCGCGGACGTCGCCGGCGCCGACGAAGCCAAAGCCGACCTCGTCGAAGTCGT